>JBDUBY010000327.1:0-8577 GCA_040003735.1 Parafilimonas sp. | reverse complement strand
ATTTTTCGTTGCGCAAAATAGTGCATGCGCGGTAAACCTGTTCTGCTAAAATTAAGCGCACAATCATGTGCGGAAAAACGAGTTTAGATAAACTCCATGAAAAATTTGCACGTTGCTTAATTGTATCGCTTACACCAAAAGCGCCGCCAATTAAAAAGATAATATTTTTTGTGCTTTGTATTGCTTTTTGCGAAATGAAATTTGCAAGTTCAACAGAAGATAATTGTTTGCCGGTTTCATCTAATAATATCAAAAAATCATCTGTACCAATTTTTGAAAGTAAAGGCTGCGCTTCATTTTCTTTTATATCATTTGGTGAAAGTGAAGCAGCATTTTTTACAGGCGGAATAATTATCCATTCAACTTTATAATATTTATTGATGCGTTTTGTAAAATCATCAATTGATGTTTTAAGATGCTCATCATGCTGCCTGCCAATATTAATGAATTGAAATTTCATTGTTATACTTACATTCAAAAGTAGATAACATTACTTCAACAAAATTTTGGCGTTTAATGTAAGTTTTGAAATAACAAAATTTTGAATAGACCTCACTTAAATCCTCTTCAACGAAGAGACTTTTAACAACTTGAATAATTTAAATTATATGTTGAAGCATGAACCTTGGTTTTGCCCTTCTCCTTTGGAGAAGGGGTGGGATGAGGTCTATATTTAAATTAATTCACAAAACTTTTCATAAATGCATACATGCCGCAGGTAACTTTACAAGCTTAATGAAGAAAGCGTTTTCATATCTTTTTATAACGGTTTTATTTTTTTCCTGTGAACGAACTATTGATCTAAAAGTCAATAATCAACCTGCTAAACTGGTTGTTGATGCAAGTATAGAAAGCAACGGCGCACCGCTTGTTGTATTATCCAATTCACTTAATTATTTCAGTACTATTACACCACAAGAACTTTCATCTTCATTTGTTCATAATGCAATTGTAACTGTTAGTGACAGCAGTAAAACAGTTCAGCTGGTTGAAAACAGTTATACCGATTCCACAGGTTACACGTTTTATTATTACACCATTGATTACACAAACCCGTTTGAAATTATAACCGGCAAACTCAATACAACATATAATTTAAAAATTCAGTTGGCTGATAGTTCTGAGTACACATCCACTACAACAATTCCACCGTTGCGTAAAACATGCGATTCACTTTGGTGGACTCCCGCTCCAAATAATCCCGACACAACACGTTGCGTGTTATTTGGATTGTTTAATGATCCACCCGGGCTTGGTGATTACGTTCGCTATTTTACCAGCCTTAACGACCAGCCTTTTTACCCGGGTTATACATCTGCGTTTGATGACCAGGTTACTGATGGCACTATTTATACTTTTCAAATTCCGCAAGGCTATAATAAAAACGATACATTAAAAGTAAACAACGATGATTTTGGTTTTTTCCATCACGGCGATAGCATCGTTTTTAAATTTTGCGATATTGACAAACCAACTTTCGATTTTTGGCGCACATGGGAGTATGCGTATCAATCAAATGGCAATCCTTTTTCATCACCCGTAAAAGTAATTGGCAACATTAGCAACAATGCACTCGGCGCTTTTTGTGGTTATGCATCGCAATATCTGCCAATTGTTATTCCAAAGTAAAACGTTTATTATTTTTGCCCGTTGCACAAATAATTTGTGTCAACATTGCAGCTTAATTTTTATGGAACCAACTTTGGTACATTGTGGCATCGCCTGTTGTGTCACTCCCTTGTACAGTCGTATTTCATGGCAGCATACACCAGGCATAAAACATATTATTCAACATGTATAATAAAGAAACAGAAAAAGTTCATTGCTTAATTATAGGTTCAGGACCGGCAGGATATACAGCAGCAATTTACGCAGCAAGAGCAAACGTAAAACCAGTATTATATCAAGGCATACAACCCGGCGGACAATTAACCATAACAACAGAAGTTGAAAACTATCCAGGTTATGCCGAAGGTGTTCAAGGCCCTGAAATGATGATAGATTTTGAGAAACAGGCAAAGCGCATGGGCGCAGATATTCGCTATGGTTTAGCAACAAAAGTTGATTTCTCCGGCGATGTACATAAGGTTTGGATTGATGATGAAAAATTAATTGAAGCTGACGCTGTAATTATTGCAACAGGTGCATCAGCAAAATGGCTGAACATTGAAAGCGAACAAAGATTAAATGGTTATGGCGTTAGTGCATGCGCAGTGTGCGATGGATTTTTCTTTCGCAATAAAGAAGTGGCAATTGTTGGCGCCGGCGATACAGCTTGCGAAGAGGCTTTATATCTTTCTAAATTGGTTACAAAAGTGCATATGATTGTGCGCAAAGATGAAAACGGAATGCGTGCCAGCAAAATAATGCAGGACAGGGTGAAGAATACATCCAACATACAAATTTACTGGAACGCAGAAACGGTTGAAGTACTTGGCGAACACAGAGTGGAAGGCGTGAAAATAAAAAATATAAAAACCAACGAAGAGCAAACAATTGCCGTTAATGCTTTTTTTGTTGCTATCGGTCATGAACCAAATAGCCAGATTTTTAAAGACTGGATTGATATGGATGAAGCCGGTTATATTAAGACAATTACTGGCTCTTCTAAAACAAATATAAAAGGTGTTTTTGCCGCCGGCGATGTTCAGGATAAAATTTATCGCCAGGCTATTACAGCCGCAGGCAGCGGTTGCATAGCCGCTCTTGATGCTGAAAGATATTTAGGTGAAAAAGAAAGCATGCATTAAATCAAGCTCTAAAATTTATAATTGCAGGCGCCGCTTTATTTTGCTGCGGTAACTAAAATAAATCGTTAACGCAGGACCAATTACGCTGTAAAAAATACCTGCTGATCCTGACTGTTGCAAAGGCAGCAACCATGCAAGTGCTATCGAAAAACCGCCTATGCACATAAAGATAACGTGCATGTATATTTTTGTCTTTGTTTCAAATCTTTCTGATGCTGTTAATTCCAGAACTTCACTTCTTTTTAATGCGACATTGTACATGAGAAAGAAGATAAAATAGATTATAGTGAAGCCGGCACCATAAATTGTCATAAGCAAAGGCACTTGTTCAATCGTCATTGCGCTGTGAGAATCTGAAAAAACAAGTGTAAAAAGAAATTTAAGCGGGTACACAAAGAAGAGTACAATAAAAATAAGTGCGCAGTTTAGCGCAACAATTAGTGCATCATCCATTGCATAACGGCGAAAAAAAATATTCTGCTCATGCCATATCAACATTAAAAAAAGAAAGCTAATTCCAAACGGAAGAAAGCCTTGTAGAACAGTTATTAATTCTTCGAAGTTTTGCGGCACTTCGAGCGAAACAATTAATAATGTTACGGCAAATCCAAACACTGCATCGCTGAAGGCTTCAATGCGTTTTACTTCGTGGCCACGCAAACGGAAACCATTTTTGATTGTATTTTTTGAAGCAGCTTTTCTTATCATTAGAGCAATAATTTCTTACAAAAATTATTTCTTCAGATAATCCTTTACACCTTCTGATAATTTTTTGCTTAAAGGCACAAGCGGCAAGCGAAGGTTATTTTTTATTAAACTCATTTCAGATAAAAATGCTTTTATACCTGCCGGATTATTTTCAGCAAACATCAATTCATATGCTTTAATCAGTTTATCATTAATTGATTTTGCTTTTTTAAAATCATTATTTAAACCGCTGCTCACCATGTCTGAAAATTCTTGCGGAAAGGCATTTGCTGCAACACTTATCACGCCTTGCATTCCACAAGCAATTTGGGGTAAAGCCAAAGCATCATCGCCGCTTACAATTAAAAAATCTTTTGGTGCATCGCGCAAAATTTTCATGCATTGCGCCATATCGCCGCTGGCTTCCTTAATGCCTGCAATATTTTCAACTTCTTTAGCTAAACGCAGTGTTGTATCTGCTTCAATATTTTTTGAAGTTCTGCCCGGCACATTATATAAAAGAATTGGTTTGGATGATGCATTTGCCAATGCTTTGTAATGCTGAAATAAGCCTTCCTGCGATGGTTTATTATAATATGGCGAAGTGCTTAAAACTGCTGTTGCTTCATCCAAAGGAAAAGTTTCGAGTTCATGAATTAATTCACGTGTATTGTTTCCTCCAATTCCAACAACAACAGGCACGCGATTTTTTACCACATCATACGTATATTTAATTACATCTTTTTTTTCTGGTGTGCTTAATGTGGGCGCTTCGCCGGTTGTACCTAAAGTAACAATATGTTGTACATTACCTTCAATAACAAAGTCAATCATTTTATGTAACGCATCAAAGTCAATGTCTCCATTTTTTTTAAATGGAGTTACAATTGCAACCCCGGTTCCGCGTAAAGTATCTTTTAATGAAGCCATATTTTTTAATGAATAAGAATAATGAACAATTATAATTCATCATTCACAATTTATAATTCTTTATTAACCCATATTATGAAAAACTTTGCTCACATCTTCATCCTGTTCCAAACGTTCAACCAATTTACTTATGTCTTCAGCCTGCGCTTCGGTTACAGGAACTATAGTTGTAGGAATCCATTCTAACTCTGAACTTAACGGAGTAATTCCTTTATCTTCCAAAGCTTTTTGCAAATTACCAAAATCTGTAAAAGCAGAGCGCAATACAATTACGTCGTTTCCATGTTCATCGGTACTCTCGCCCATTTCTTCAAGACCAAAATCAATCAACTCAAACTCAAGTTCATCGATGTTTAAACCCTCGGGCTTTAATTTAAATACACCCATTTTTCTAAATTGAAAACTAACACTGCCACTATTACCTAAAGTGCCGCCTCCTTTATTAAAAATGCTTTTCACATTGGCAACTGTACGCACATGATTATCTGTTGCCGTTTCCACAATTAATGCTACTCCATGCGGCGCATAACCTTCATATAAAATTTCTTCGTAGTTCTCAATCTCTTTTCCCATCGCACGTTTAATCGCAGCTTCCACCCGGTCTTTCGGCATGTTTACGCTCTTTGCATTTTGCATGCATCGCCGCAAGGCAGGATTTGTAGCAGGATCAGGTCCGGCGGCTTTTACGGCAATTGCAATTTCTCTTCCTATACGTGTAAACTGTTTTGCCATCCTGTCCCAACGGGCAAACATGGTGGCTTTTCTAACTTCAAAAATTCTACCCATAGATCAATATATAAATCAGTACTTTTTAATAAAGCGCGTAAAATAAATAAACTTTATTGGCTTTATAAAATGAATAAGATTTAGCTGATAAAACTTAATCGCTAAAAATTATTCTTATTCGCTAGTTGCCCGCAGGCTGCATCAATATCTTTTCCGCGACTTTTTCTTAGTCTTGCATTTACGCGGTTTGAGTCAAGAAACTTCATAAATTTTTCTATGGTTTCTTCATCGGGTTTAGCAAAGTTTGCACCATCAATAGGATTATATTCGATGATGTTTACCAAATCTGCAGGCACCTGCCTGTACACTTTCATTAATTCTTCTGCATCTTTTTGCGAGTCATTAAAATTTCTGAATAAAATGTATTCAAATGTTACTTCATTTTTTGTTTGGAGATAGAAATAATTCAGCGCATCAATCAATGATTTAATATTATTGCTTTCATTGATTGGCATTATTTCATTACGCTTTTTATCGTTTGCTGCATGTAGCGATAATGCAAGTTTGAATCGCACTTTATCATCACCCAGTTTCCTGATCATTTTTGCCACGCCGGCTGTTGAAACAGTTATGCGACGCTGGCTCATTCCCATTCCATCTTCCGCAGAAATTTTATCAATGGCGCGCAGCACATTGTTATAATTCAACAAGGGTTCGCCCATACCCATAAAAACAATATTGCTTAAACGCTTGCTGTGAATTCTTTCACTTTGCTCATTTATCAGTGCAACCTGGTCGTAGATTTCATCAAAGGTTAAATTGCGCTCACGCTCCATTTTTCCAGTTGCACAAAATTTACAGCTTAAACTGCAGCCAATTTGTGATGAAACGCAAGCCGTTTTTCTTTGTTCAGTTGGAATTAAAACACCTTCTACAAAATGATCATCAAAAGTTTTAAAACGGCTTTTTATTGTTCCGTCTTCGCTGTATTGAGTTGTATTAATAGTTAATGCAGGCAAAGAAAAATGTTCAGCAAGTTTTAAACGGAGTTCTTTACTAATGTTTGTCATGGCATCAAAACTGCCTGCATGCTTTTGCCAAAGCCATTCATACACTTGTTTTGCCCGAAATTTTTTTTCATCAATTTCAGCAAAATATTTTTGCAGTTCATCCAAACTCAAATTCCTTATATTTTGCTCCGGCGAAGAATTCATTCAGCAAAGATAAGTTTATGACCGCCTATCTTTGCAGCCGCTTTTTAAAATCCAGATGCTTTTAAAGCTGTGATGTTTTTAAAATTTTATGTGAAATGAACGACTGTTATATAATTGATGCAGTAAGAACGCCTGTTGGAAAATATGGTGGAAGATTGAGTTCTATTCGCCCTGATGATTTATTGGCGCACGTAATTTCATCATTATTAAATCGCAATTCCGTTGATGTAAATGCTATAGAAGATGTAATTGCAGGCGATGCAAACCAAGCTGGTGAAGACAATCGAAATGTAGCAAGAATGGCTGCGCTGCTTGCAGGCTTGCCGGTAACAGTTGCAGGATGCACAGTGAACCGTTTATGTGCAAGCGGGCTTGATGCAATTATGAATGCAGCACGTGCAATTATGTGTGGCGAAGGCATGTTATACATTGCCGGTGGCGTTGAAAGCATGACAAGAGCTCCGTTTGTAATGCTGAAAAGTGAAAGCGCATTTAATCGTAAACCAGAAATGGTTGACTCAACAATTGGATGGCGTTTTACCAATAAAGCATTGGCACAAATGTATCATCCATATTCAATGGGCGAAACTGCCGAGAATGTTGCAAAACGATTTAATATCACTCGCGAACAGCAGGATGAATTTGCTTTTCAATCACAACAAAAATATTTTGCTGCATTAAAAGAAAATAAGTGGGAAGACGAAATTGTTGCAGTTGAAATGATTCACGATAGATTAATTACATGGTTTTCACAAGATGAACATCCGCGCGAAACTTCGCCTGAAAAGTTAGCAGCATTAAAACCTGCTTTTGCAAAAGATGGAACTGTTACTGCCGGCAACTCTTCAGGTATAAATGATGGCGCTGCTGCTTTATTATTAGCCAGCGAAGAAGCGGTAAAGCTTTTTAATTTAGAACCGCTTGCAAAAATAAAAAGCATGGCAGTTGCAGGCGTTGATCCATCTATTATGGGAATTGGGCCTGTACCTGCAACGCAAAAAGCGTTGATAAGATCTAACATGAAGGTTGCAGATTTGGATTTGGTTGAATTAAATGAAGCTTTTGCAGCGCAATCGCTAGCTTGTATTAACGAACTCGAACTTGATAAAAATAAAATAAATGTAAACGGTGGTGCGATTGCAATTGGCCATCCATTAGGTTGCAGCGGATCAAGAATATCTGCAACACTTTTGCATGAAATGAAACGCAAAAATCTTAAATATGGATTGGCAACAATGTGTGTTGGTGTCGGGCAAGGCGCTGCAATTGTTTATGAAGCTTTGTAAAATTTCTTTTCAACCTCTTAAAATTCCCTTAGCAATACTTCAAATTTTAAAGGGTATGTCCGAAATTAATGACATTATCGCCAGTTTTACTGCTCTGGCATTTTAATTGAACCTATCTACCTTCGCCTTAAATTTTTACTTTTTTATTAATTAATGACAAACTGACTATAAAGGATTTTATCAATATGAATAAGTTTATGCTCACTGATGAAGATGCAGATTTTCTGCCCATTATACCTTTAAATGAAAATGATGAACAAGATAAAAATCTCGTTATTCCCGACACGCTGCCGTTATTGCCTTTAAGAAATACGGTGCTTTTTCCGGGCGTGGTTTTGCCGATAACTGTTGGAAGAGATAAAAGTATTAAAGCTGTTAATGAAGCGTATAAAAAAGATAAGCTGATTGGTGTGCTTTCGCAAAAAGATGCAAATGTAGAAGAACCCGAACCGGCAGATATGTGTGATGTTGGAACGGTTGCCAAAATTGCAAAGCTTATAAAAATGCCTGATGGTGGAACAACCATTATCATCCAGGGTAAAAAAAGATTTAGCGTAAACCAAATAACACAATCCGAACCATATTATGCTGCAAACATTACTGTATTAAACGATGATGAAGTTTCAACAGAAGAAACATTTGATGCGCATACAGGTTCAATAAAAGATCTCGCTGCGCAGATAATTCAGATATCGCCTAACATGCCTGCTGAAGCTTCTATCATTTTAAAAAATATTGAAAGCCCTTCTTTTCTTGTAAATTTTGTAAGCAGTAATTTAAACAGCGATGTAACAGAAAAACAAAATCTTTTAGAGATTAACGATTTAAAACTTCGCGCAGAAAAATTAATTGAACTGCTTCAAAAAGAATTACAGTTTGCAGAACTTAAAAATAAAGTAACCACTAAAACACGCACGGAGATTGATAAGCAGCAACGCGAATATTTTCTTCAGCAACAATTAAAAAGTATTAAAGATGAATTGG
>JBDUBY010000198.1:0-8594 GCA_040003735.1 Parafilimonas sp. | reverse complement strand
TTATCATCTTTAATAGTTTGTGCAATTTGTAATAACCATTGCGTTTTTTTATCGCTGTTGCGTACATCATTTATATGCGAATGAAAATCTTTTTCTGTTGTTTTTGATAAAGCTTTCATATCTGGAAAAGCTTCAAATAACATTGGCGCAATTTTGTTGATGTGCTTATCTGAATCTTGTGCAGATAAAATAACCATCACTATTAACTGGTACGTGGTTTTATAATCTAAAGGATGTTTTTCATTCTTATATTTTTTCAATAAAGGCTTTATTCCTTCTGGCCAGTTAACGTTTGGATATTTTTCCATAACTATCTAATTTTTAATAAATGTAGAGGTATTTACAGAAATTCAGTTTTCATTTTAAACATATTAATTTGTGTTCAATTAAATTTTATATAATGACAACAAAAGAAATTGCTGCGCTTCTAGTTGATATGTGCCGTAATGGCAAAGTAGAAGAAGCAAAGGAACAATTATTTGCCCCGGATATTATCAGCATTGAACCTGTTGAGGGTGTACTTCCAAAAGAAGCAAAAGGCATGGATGCAATAAGGAAGAAAGCAGAATTATTTATTTCGATGGTAGATAATTTTTACGGCAGTAAAATATCTGAGCCAGTTATTTCAGGCGATTATTTTTCAATTTCGTGGGAAACAGATTTACAAATGAAAGGCGAAGCACGTAAAACAAACAATGAATTGTGTGTATATAAAACAAAAGCAGGCAAGATAATTTCTGAGCAATTTTTTTATTGAAGACTGAGCCAGCGCCAAATTATTTATCTTTTGGTTCATCGTCTTCTAACGGCTTATTCTTTTCGCTGTTGAATTCGTTTATTCCTTTACCAATTCCTTTCATCATTTCAGGAATTTTTTTAGCTCCAAAAAGTACAAGCAGTACAACGGCGATGAGTAGTATTTCCTGAATTCCCATAAAATATTATTAATTAAAAATAATTTACGCAAATATAGCTAACATGGTTTCTTATACGTTTGTAAATATTATGTGCTGATGTTAACTTTTGGCATTTACTTTTTAACCTTTGAAATATGCTAAATCCTGGTTTTTATTAATACCTCAGCTTATTTATTTGCAAACCATAATAATTGAGATTATTTTTACTTGCGAAGCACATAACATCCCCATTTGAAAACATAATTGCTGAAAGGCATCCTCCCTTGAACACGATTAAATATTCAGGTATGAAAAAAGGTTCAGGGATTGTTATTCTTATTATCATCTTGCATTTTGCGGGTTTCGGCCGTAACATAAGTCCTGTTCAAAATGGTGTGCTTAATCTTAGCAATTATAACTGGCAAAAAAATGGTATTGTAAATGTTTCCGGCAACTGGGAATTTTATTGGAATAAATTTTATTATCCTGATTTTTTTAAAGACACATCTTTATTAAAAGATCGGTGCTTTGCGCTTGTTCCCGATTTTTGGAATAAATACATAACTAACGAAAAGTTCACTCATCATGGTTTTGGATATGCAACTTATCATGTAAAAATTTTATGCCCTCCGTCAACTGAATCTTTAGCCTTAAAATTATTTACCGTTCAGGGCGCTTACCGGCTTTTTATAAACGGAAAAAAGGTGAGCCAAATGGGTAATCCTGACACAACCGAACAAATAAGCATCGCTAACTTAAAACCGTCAATTATAAATGTACAGCCAGAAAATAATGTTCTTGATATTGTAATGCAGGTATCAAATTTTAAAAACCGTGTTGGCGGTGTTTGGGATAATGTAGAGATTGGAACGCAAAGCCAAATCGAAACAAAAACAATTAAAAACCTTGCAATTGCTTTTATTGTAGCCGGCACATTTTTGCTTGCCTTTATTTATAACTTAATTGAGTTTATACACTTTAGAAAAAGATATGCGCTGCTATTTTTTTCTATGCTTTGCCTGATAATTTTTTTGCGTTTATTGGTAACAGGTGAAATACCGCTGAATTATTTATTCAATTCTAATTGGGAAACAATCAGGCGCATGGAGTTTATAAGCTTTTACTTTTCAGTGCCTGTAATGTCACTATTTTCTTACTACCTTTTTCCACAGGATTTTTCTAAAAAAGCTTTATACATCATCATACCTGCTACGTCTGTTTTCATATTTCTAAGTATATTTTCTTCGTATTATGTGTACACTTATGTTGTACGTTATTATGAGTTTATTATGATGGCTGCAGCCTTCTACGGATTGTATGTTTACATAAAGGCAGCAATAATGAAAAGGCCTGGCAGTTACCTGTTTCTTGCAGGCTTTATTATATTTCTTGCAGGTATTATAAATGATGTTTTATACACCAACCTTCTTATTAATACAGTGCCGCTATTTTATGTAGGGCTTGCAAGTTTTGTACTAATACTTTCTGTTATATTATCAAGACAATTTCTACAAACGTTTTCAGACCTTGAAATAGCAAACAAACAACTTGCTGAAGCAAATAAAAGCCTCAGCTTTATGAATAATGACATCCAGGAAAAAAACGCTGAACTTAAAAAAATCAATCATGAACTTGACAGTTTTGTACACCGCACTTCGCACGATTTAAGAGCGCCTTTAAGTTCTGTTACAGGCATCACGCATTTAATGGAGAATGAAAAAAATATTTCTGTGCTTCGCGATTATACCACGCTGCAACAAAAAACTTTGCAACGTATGGATGATTTGATAAAGGATATTATTGATTTCTCAAAAAACAAAAGATTAAAGCCAACGCTTGACGACATTAATTTTTCAGATATTATTAATAATTCAATCGAAGATCACAGCCATTTAAAAAATGCAGATAAAATAGTAATTCAAGCTGAAGTACATCAGCATGAAAAATTTATTTCTGATAAAAGACGCATCGCTACTATAATTAATAATCTTGTTTCAAATGCTATTAAATATGCAGACCTTACAAAGTTGAAACCATGCATCAACATCAACATTTTTGTTGAATCTAACACTGCGCAGATTGAAATAAACGATAACGGTATTGGTATTGAAGAAGATAAACTCGGTAAAATATTTACTATGTTTTATCGCGCCACTTCCAGTTCTACAGGTTCAGGGCTTGGGCTTTACCTTGTAAAAGAAACTGTTGAAAAATTAGATGGTCATGTTTCTATCAACTCGATAAAAGGAGAAGGAACAAGAATAAAACTGACTATCCCTGATAAAAGCGGCGATTAAATAACTACTGTGGTATAAGATAAATATCAACAGTTTTTTTCGGCAATGTTTCATAACTTAGTTTATTAATTATTAACAATTAAACTTGCTCACATGAAAAAGTATCTACTGCTCCTCGTATTATTTTTTTCAGTTGCTGTTTTTGCCGCCGATAATGGCAAGTGGACAGGCTACATCAGCGATTCTCATTGCGGTGCCAAAGGCAATAATGCAGGCCACGCTGATTGCGCAAAAAAATGTATTGGCGAAGGTTATAACCCTGTGTTTGTTGTTGGAGATAAAGTATATGCAATCAGCAATCCTGAAAAAGCAAGCGATTATGTTGGAGATAAAGTAACTATTAAAGGTTCTATTAGTGGTGATACAATAGAAATTAAAAAGATTAGCAAATAATTTTTAGATCATATTGATAAAACCATAAAATCTCTGCATGGTTTCTTCACAGAAACTGTATGCAGAGATTTTTATTTATAACTATTTTGATAAAGACATTTTTTAAATGCTAAAACATTCTTCAACTGCTTTGTTACTTTGCATGTTATTCTTTTTAAACATTTCAAAATATTATGAAAAAAATATTATTTCTCTTTTTATTATTTCCTTTTAAAATATTCGCACAGCAAAAAATAGAACCTTCAGACATTGAGAAAAAAATGCAATGGTTCGCAGATGCAAAGCTTGGCATTTTTATACATTGGGGCATTTATTCTGTTGATGGAATAGATGAAAGCTGGAGTTTTCATAATAAATTAATAAGCTGGCCTGATTATATAAAACAACTAAACGGTTTCACTGCAAAAAATTATGATCCGCAACAATGGGCTGATCTTATTAAAGAAAGCGGTGCACGTTACAGCGTTATTACAACCAAACATCATGATGGTATTGCGCTGTGGGATACAAAACAAGATCATTACAGCATAGTAAAAAATTCGCCTGCAAAAAGAGATGTAATAAAGCCTTTTTTTGATGCCCTTAGAAAAGACAGTATTAAATGCGGCGCTTATTTTTCGTTGATAGATTGGAGCTATGCTGACTATCCCGGTTTTTTAAAAGATAGCAACAGGTATAATATTGCTGATGACTATGAAAGATGGAATCGCTTTCGCAATTTTTATCAAAATCAAATAGAAGAAATATCAGAAAATTATAAACCCGACTTATGGTGGTTTGATGGCGATTGGGAACATAGTGCAGAAGAATGGGAAGCAGAAAAAGTGCGGCACATTCTTTTAAAAGATAATCCTAATACTATTATAAACGGAAGGCTGCAGGGTTATGGTGATTATGAAACGCCTGAACAAAATTTTCCTGTAACGAGGCCCAATTATAAATGGTGGGAACTTTGCATGACGACCAACAATAACTGGGGCTATCATCTAAATGATACCAACTGGAAAACACCGTATGAAGTAATCACCATTTTTGCTGATGTTATATCAAACGGTGGAAATTTATTGCTTGATATTGGGCCGAAAGCAGATGGCACTATGCAACCGGAACAGGTGCATATTTTAAAAGAATTAGGCAAGTGGGATAACAAACATGCTGAAGCAATATTTGGAACGTTGGGCGGCTTACCACAAGGCCATTTTTATGGCCCGACAACACTATCAAAAGATTCTTCAATCTTATATTTATTTCTACCTGCAAAAACATCAGGAGATATTGTTGTAAAAGGTTTAATGAATAAAATAAAAAATATAAGCGTGATTGGTAATAATACAAATCTCCCTTACAAAATAGTAGGCAAAATTTCATGGAGCCCGATACCGGGCTTAGTATATATTTCTGTTCCTGAAAATGTGCAGGATGAATATGTAACCGTTCTTAAAATAACTTTAGATGGGCCTGTAAAATTATACAGTGGCCGTGGCGGGTTACAATAAAAAATAAGTGTAAATTCTATTTAAAATTTTTCCTCATAAAGAATCTTTTCCGTTAAAAGCGAATGCCTTTAATTGTTGTATCCATTTATAACATAGCCAAAGAATTATAAAAGATAAAATTGCAATAGCCGCATCAATACAAGACCACCAAAAAGGTATAGCACGCAACCGTTCTCCGCATAATGCCATTAATACACTTAATGCTGAAACAATTATCCCCCAAATTATTATCCATTCATTCTTTACAGGATCTTTCAACGGGCCAATAAACACAATTGCAATTAATAAATGTGCAAAAGCAAGCCAGTCAAAACCGTAACGCATGAAAGGATAATTTTTTGTTGTTGAACTTACGCCTTCATGCACATACATCCACCAGTTGCGCAAAAATTTAGGAAGCATGCCAGAATTTGAAAGAAGAATATTTAATTCTTTTTGCAGAGGCACTGCTGAAATTCCGTTGAACAACAATCCAACAATAATAATAATAATGGCTGTTTTTATTTTACGGCGAAGGGTAGCTTCCAAATTTGCTATTGCCATGGCTGATAATTTATTGGATGAAGTTAATAAATGCGACAAACAAATACGTATCGCATTCAGCAACTAAAATTACCTGATTTTATCAGCAGTATACCTAGAATCATGTGATTGTTTGTTTACAAACATCAACGACTAAAAAATTATTTATTACCAAACATCAGCGCATACTTATTAATTCAACATCAAAAATTAAAGTTGAGTGCGGAGGAATTGAGCCGCCTGAACCTCTTGCGCCATAACCTAACGCGGATGGTATAAATAGTCTCCATTTACTGCCTGCGGGCATCAGTTGCAGCGCTTCTGTCCAACCCGAAATTACCTGGTGTACACCAAAAGTTGCAGGCTTGCCGCGTTTATAAGAACTATCGAAAACTTTTCCGTTAATAAGACTTCCTTCATAATGAACTGTAACCATTGTTGCGGGACCAGGCTTTTCTCCTTCGCCTTCTTTCAAAATAAGATATTGCAAACCCGAAGGCAATGTTATAACACCTTCTTTAGTTGCATTATCTTGTAAAAACTTTTCCTGGTCTTCTGCTTTTGTTTGAAACATAGCTTTTAATTTATCCTGTAAACTCATAAAATATTTGATTGGCAAATGTAGTTGTTTGGCAACATGCATTGATTTGAAGTTTTAATGTTGTGCAAAACAAAAACACAATAATATTTTATAGCCTTTTAAATGCAACTTGTATATTGTTTTAATAAGCCGTTATTTTCGCTGCATGAATTTTGAAACAATACAAACAATTATACACAACAGGCGCAGTTGCAAACCGGCATTAATGAATGGAGAAAAAATTGAAGATGCAATCATTTATCAATTACTGGAACTGGCAGACTGGGCACCAACACACGCGCATACTGAACCTTGGCGGTTTGTAGTATTTGCAAATAATAAAGTACAGGAATTTTGTAAAGATCATGCAGAGCTATATAAAGCAAACACTGCCAAAGAAAAATTTGAGACAGCGAAATATGAAAAGCTCTTGCATAATGGCGATCAGGCCTCACACATAATTTCCGTTTATATGAAACGCGGCACTAATCCAAAGATCACAGTTATGGAAGAAATATGCGCTGTTGCTGCTGCCGTTCAAAATATATTATTGAGTGCATCGTGTTTAAATATTGCAGCATTGTGGAGTTCGGGCGGGCTTACTTATCAAACAGCAATGAAAGAATATTTTAGTTTGAATGATGACGATAAAATGATTGGTTTGCTGTATCTCGGCTATTCAGATAAAGCGCCGAAAAAAGGCGAACGTATCATTCCTTTAAAAGAAAAAATTGAATGGCGTGAATGAAAGATGAATCAATTAGCACGTTACATGAAATGATAAAGAAATACAGCATCGCCGGTAAAGGCTGGCTTTGGCTCATCTTTTATTTCCAGCTTGATAAAAAGCGTGGCTTTAGTAGTGCCTCTCAGGTTAATAATTGATTTAAGAGAAACCCGGCATCGTACTTCATTGTTTACAAGTACAGCCTGCCCAAACCTAAGTTGTTCTATACCATAATTTACTTCCATCTTTAAATTTTGTACATCGGCAATCTGTTTCCAGAAATAAGGTATAAGAGCAAGTGTAAGGTAGCCGTGCGCTATGGTAGTTTTGAAAGGACTTTCTTTTTTAGCTCTTTCCACATCTACATGTATCCACTGATGATCGAGCGTGGCATTTGCAAAATCGTTTATCTGCTCCTGCGTTATCTGGTGCCAGGGCGATACACCAATTTCTTTACTTAAGTGCGATTCGAACTCTGCATGACTTCTTATAATTATCATAGCGACTAAGATAATGGAATGATTTGTTCTTTACCAAAATTACGGTCATACTATTTTCAATATTTCCTAACAAAGTATTATTTGGCTATTCCATCAGGCTATAATTTTCAGATGCATTAATAATTGACATTATATGTAAAGCAAAAAAATATTTACGGCAGATAAAATAATACAGTTAAAAGCAGCATTATGTCGTGAATCGCCTCTTTAAAAACGGAGATCTTTTAACCGTAATAAACGAACTTAATAATCAGGATGTAAAGATATTATTGTGTATGGTGGGCAAACTTTGTTTCTCCTTAATTAAACATAATCTAACTGATGAGTTAAATCTATTTGTAAACCTGTTGTTATTGGAAATGGCTTAAAAATATTTTTCGATAAAACACCTTTTACATTAACAGGTTCCACTGCTTATAAAAGCAAAGTCGTAAATAAATTTAAACTCAGACAGATTGGACTGTCTTAGAGATGTATTTGCTTGTTTATATGTGACCAAAAGAGCTTAAAGTGCGGGTATAGCATCGTTTAGATCTATATAGCATGCCTCTCTTTCTACAAAAACTTCTACGGCTGTTACTTCATCACCTGAACCCAAAATAATTACCAGTGTTTTAGCTACTCCATACCAGGTATCATCAAACGTTGTATTATCAATAGTAAATGATAAGGTATTATATGCTGAAACTAATTCTCTTACTTTATCAGTAACATCAGCCGGGCCATAACTTGCTGCCAGGATAGATAAACCATTTTATTTACCAGGTTATTTGAAAGTATGGGTTTGTTTGCGCTAAGTTGATCAGGATGAATTGTTAATACATCGCCTTCTTCTGCCGCAGCAACGTGGATATTGCCTCCATCATAATTATAAACAACCATAATAGATTTCCTCTGACCAATCCAACCATCTTCACCGATTATTTTATTATTGACGGTAAAGCTTAGCGTTTGCGGTTGTTTGTCACTTACAAGATTGGCTACCTGGTCTGTAATAGTTTTAAGCCCGTAAACTGCAACAATTATATTTAGTTTGCCTAAATGTTGTTCATTCATATTTAAAAGTTTTAAAGAATAATTTAATTTGAAATGCACTTGTTAACGCATAAGCAAATAGAATTGTATCTATATTTTTATTGATGCAAGATTAGTAATTATTTTAATTCCTACCAAATTAGTAGGA
>JBDUBY010000046.1:0-2571 GCA_040003735.1 Parafilimonas sp. | reverse complement strand
CAAGGCCAATTGGTAATGGAAGATTATTGCGGGGAAGCGCTAAATGCTGAAAGCTTAAAGCAGAATGCTCAACGCTCACTTCTTTTCATCGATACAAATATGTATGTAATGAAAGTTTGGTATGAATATGTTTTTAATAAGTGCGAACAAATTGTTTTGGATAATATCGCAAAAAGGAAATACGATCTGTATTTACTGTGCAATATTGATTTGCCATGGACAGAAGATGAAATGCGTGAATATCCTGATGAACAGCCAAGAATAGAATTGTATAATATTTATAAAGATTTATTGATAAACCAAACAACACCGTGGATTGAGATAAGCGGTAATTATGATGAACGCTTGCAAAATGCAATACATGCAGTTGAAAAGTTTTGCTTATAAATCCAGTTAATTAGTGAATTGCATCAGGTGCTTTTAATAAAGAAATAAGCTGTTTTAATTTTTGTGCTTCATTTAAATCATGCTGATAATTATACAAAGCATTTTCCCATTCGCCGTAAGTTGCATTCGGTAACACAACTTTTAAGTGTGAAATCACATCGTATTATAAACATCAACTTTTCTGTATGATGTTGGAGAAAAGCCGATATTTTTTTTAAACAATAAATTAAAATTTGAGGTGGTTTTGAAACCTGTTTGATAAGCGATTTCTGCAATGGTTAAATCAGTACTTAATAAAAGTTGTTTGGCACTTGCTAATCTTGTTTCGTGCAAATAATCGATAAATTTTTTTCCAGTTTTCTGTTTAAAGAAGCGGCAAAAAGATTCAGGCGTAAGGTTCGCAATTTTTGCCACGTCTTTCAGCGCAATATTTTTTTTAATGTTGGAATTTACATAATCAAAAATATAAGTAAGTTTTCCAGAAGTACGGTATTTATTTGTTACAACATCTTTGTCAAGACAATTAAATTGATTGTGTGCGGCAATTGTATTCAATATATCAAGTAGGCAAATAATTTTATTTATGCCAGTGGCCTGAATTATGTTTTTTAATTTTTGAATGACTTGCGTTTTTGCAGCGCCTGTAATTTCAACACCATGTTCAGCGTGCATAAATAAGTTTTTCAACGGCCTGGTTTCTTCCATTGAATAAAAAAGTTCAGAGAAAATTTTTGGATTAAAATAGACAACAGTTGCCCGGGATTTTTTTAAATCATTACCTGCAAAACTTTTATCACTCATCCAAACATGTGGCACGTTTGGACCAATCAAAATCAACTCACCATCTTTAAATTCATCAGTTTTATTGCCGATAATTCTTTTGCCAAAGCCTTCTTTAATATATACAAGTTCAAATTCAGGATGGGAATGGAAGACCGAACTAAAGTAATATTCTTCTCTTTCAACAACAGCAATCGGGGATTTTAATAAAAATGTAATGTTAGTTGAAACTGGTTTCATGTAATAAGCTTATTTGATATTACCTAATATTAAGTAAATATTATCATTTTTAACAAACTTATTAAATAATTTAGAAAAGTTATCAAACTTTATATTCTTAATGGAGATGAGAAACAGATTAATTAAAAAAGAAATATTAAAGCTGCTTTATTTTAATAAGTATTTCTCCATTGCGGCATTAAGTTCAAGCTTAAATAAAAGTATTCCTTTGGTTTTAAAAATTGTTGGCGAATTGATAGAAGAAGGCTTTGTGATAGAAACCGGTTATGCGCCATCAACAGGCGGGCGAAGAGCTGTAAAGTATTCTTTGAAAAAAGACCTGCAATATATTATAGCTGTTTCAATGGATCAATTTGTAACAAGAATTGCTTTAATGGATATTGATAATACAATTATTGGCAATATTCAAAAAATTGATCTTCCGTTAGCAAAAAATGAAAATGCTTTACAGTTATTAATTACCACTATTGATGATTTCATAAAAGAATCAGGTATTTCAAAAGAAAAAATCATTGGTATTGGTATTGGAATGCCCGGTTTTATTGATGCAAAAAAGGGATTAAATTATTCTTTCCTGGAATCAGGCAAAAGTATTTGCGATTCTGTTTGTGAAGTGATCAATATACCTGTATTTATTGATAATGATTCCAGCCTGGTTGCTTTGGCAGAATTAAAATTCGGTACCGGCGTAAATAAGAAAAACGCAATGGTAATAAACATTGGCTGGGGCGTTGGCTTAGGTATGATTTTAAACTCTAAATTATATAGAGGTGAGAATGGATTTGCAGGTGAATTCAGCCATATTTCTCTTTTTTCAAATAACAAATTATGTTCTTGTGGTAAAATGGGTTGCCTTGAAACGGAAACTTCGCTTTTGGTAATTGTTGAAAAGGCAAAGCAAGGATTAACTGACGGAAGAACATCTGTTTTAAAGGATAAAATTTTTGACATAGATATTGAAACTGCTTTTGAATTAATAGTGAACGCTGCAAAAAAAGGAGACCAGTTTGCAATAGAATTGATATCGAAAGCAGCTTATGAGATAGGCAGGGGTGTCTCTATATTAATCCATCTTTTAAATCCGGAATTAATAATCTTAAGTGGCAGAGGTTCATTAGCCGGGAAATTATGGAAAGCTCCCATGCAGCAGGCAATAAATGAGTA
>JBDUBY010000272.1:0-8610 GCA_040003735.1 Parafilimonas sp. | reverse complement strand
TTATTCCAGTCTGGTAATAAACCACCCATGCAATAGCGCCATTTAACAGGCTTAAATACTGCAAGCAGTTTTTGCCATTCTGATTCAAAAGCCCAGCTCCAACAGCAAAGCGGGTCAGTAAAATAAGTTATATCAATACTGCCCGCTTTTAAGTTGTCATTTAATTCGTTCATTTTTTTGACCTGCTGTTTTTGCTTGTGCCTTTTAAAGCTTTTTTCGGCTGTGCTTCTTTCTCAGTAATACTTGCATCTGCCCCGGGTACAGGATCAGCATTTCTTTCTGTAACTCTTTGCGCACTTTCAGCATCTGCTTCAGGATCGTTCCATTGTTGTACTTCATCTATCGGGCAAGCTTCATTTATTTCTTCGCTTCTTTCCAAACCCAATTTTTCGCTGGCTGCCTGCACTTCTTCTTCAGTGCGATCGGTGCCTGAAGCCTCATGATTAAGCAAGCCATTTGTTTCAAGTACATAAGAAATAGGATCTTCCACGAAGCGAAATGTTTCACCAAGTTGACTGCTTTTACCTTGATTCCACGGGCCGGTAAAATCGTTACCTGTTGACATGTTGAAATATAAATTACTATATTTTGGATCGCTCTGCAAAATGCCCGGAGGAAAATTAGGTTGAATCGTTGCAAGTGCTGCTTCAAACATCTGGTAGTGCGCAACTTCTCTCGTCATTAAAAACCGCAACGTTTCTTTTACAAATGGATCATCAGTAAATTGTAATAAATATTCATACACCATTTTGGCTCTTGTTTCAGCACCAATATCTGATCGAAGATCTGAAGTAAGATCACCCTGTACATCACCATTAATATAAGCTGCTGACCATGGCACACCCTGGCTGTTTGTATAAGCCGGCCCACCAGCGGTACCAACAAAAAACTGCGGCGCTACCATGCCCTTGTGTATCATATCTTCTTTTGCAGCTTTTCCATCAAGCAATTGCATAATTTCAGATTCTTCTGCAGCTTTTTTTAGATCGCCATTAATTCCTGTCAGCAACATTTGTATTGTAGCCCCAACAATTTCAAGATGACTAAATTCTTCGGTGGCAATATCCATCAGCAAATCATACTTATCAGGATAGGGTTTTTTTGCCCCAAAGGCTTGCCCAAAATATCGCAACGCTGCAGCTAATTCCCCATTAGCTCCGCCAAACTGTTCTAATAATAATGTTGCAAATGCAGGGTCTGGTTTTGAAACTCTTGCATTAAACTGTAATTCTTTTACGTGATAAAACATAAGATTGATTTAAGTGTGTTTATAATTCAAATTCAAATAATAATAAGAGATAATAACAGCATAACTATAATCAACTTTAAATTATAGTTGCGCTTAAATAATCAGTTGTATTTATAATTCAAGGTATTTAAACCGTAAACTGCAGTTAATCAAAAACGGGGCTTCGATTAGGTACTTCAGCACATGGTTTATCGCAAACCATGTGCCTATATAAAAACTATAACAAGCTTTAAAAAAATTATTAAAAAAAAAGTATTTTTTCTTTTAAACGAGCATACATGAACCGATAAAATTCAATAGCTACATGCAACAACTATATACTAACAACATTGTTTGAATTATTATATTGATATTATACCATCAATAAATTATTTAATCTTTTTTATAAGATTATAGCAAGTGTTTTTTTTATTAAAGAATTTCCAATTGGGTAATTGTTTATCCATAAAGCAAAAACATACATACAAAAATGTGCAGATAATAACCATCAACAATATAAACAAAAGCAATAAAATAAAATACCTCGGCAAAATCTCTCAAAAGGAGAGGACTTAGTCGTTGAAAAATTGGATGTTTAATTAATTTTGTAATAGTTCTTGCCTTCTCTTTTAGAAAAGGGCTGGGATGATGTCGAAAAAAAAACAGCACGCTGTTTGCAAACCAATTAATGTTTAAAACTATAATATGGAACAACGCTCAGACAAAGCAAATTTTTATTTTGAAGTAGCAAATAATGTATGGGGAATGAAAGATGTTTTCGTAAACCTGTACATGGTAAAAAGCACGCAGAACGATGAATGGTTTTTGGTGGATGCAGGTTTAAAAACCTCATTGTCAAAAATAAAACGCATGGCATCTTCATTATTTGGAGATAAAAAACCACAGGCAATTATTTTAACGCACGGACATTTTGATCACGTTGGTTCTTTAAAGAAATTAGTTGAAGAATGGAAAGTTCCGGTGTATGCACATTACCTGGAACTGCCTTATTTAACAGGCAAGTCGCATTACCCGCCTGCTGACCCAACTGTTGGTGGTGGAATGATGGCTTATATGGCTGGCTTGTATCCAACAGACCCAATTGATTTAGGCGCACATATATCGCCGTTGCCTGAAGATGGTTCGTTACAGGGGTTTAAAGAATGGCGTTATATACATACACCTGGTCATGCATTTGGTCATATCAGTTTGTTTAGAGATGATGATAATACGTTGATTGCAGGTGATGCTTTTGTAACAACGAAAAATGAATCCGCACTTGATTCGTTACTTCTTCAAACAAAAAAAATCTCAAGGCCACCGGCTTATTTTACACCTGATTGGGAAGCAGCAAATGAATCAATAAAAAAGCTGTTGTTGCTTTCACCTGAAATTGTTGCAACAGGCCATGGCAAGCCAATGCAGGGAACAGAAATGCGCCGCCAGTTACATTATTTACATGAACATTTTTATGATGAGTTCGTACCACGGCATGGGCGTTACACTTATGAAGCAGCAGTAGCAGATGCAAGTGGTGTGTTGTATGTTCCGCCACGTGCATATAATCCTTACACAAAATGGCTTGTTGCCGGCATAAGTGCTGTTATAACAATTACTGCTGTGTCTATATTATTAAAGAAGAAATCAAAAAAAAGTTTTTTTGATAAATTATTATCATGAAGTAAATCCCTTCAACATTAATCCAAATAAAGCCGGTAAATACTGGCTTTATTAATTTTCAATTTAAGTTTCTATTTATTACTGCGGTATTACCTGCTGACCGTTTATCAATGATCCTGCGCCACTTTTCCAAAGTGTATAAACAACACCAGCATTTTTTTGCACTGTAAATAACCGGCTTATTTCAATAATGAATTAAGTTCATTTGTACGTCTCTTAGTTCCAACACCAAAACATTTAAAATTCGTACAAACAGCACCCAAAATGTCGCAAATCACCACCATCAATGATTGATCTGCTAACTACTTTTGAAAACTAAAATAAAATTTATGAAAACAAAGAAAATATGGGCAAATCTTGCTGTAGAGGATTTAGAACGAACTACTAAGTTCTATACTGAATTAGGATTTCGATCTAACGGAGCATCTAAAGAACTAACAAGTTTTTTTGTTGGAGAAGATGATTTTGTAATCCATTTCTTTTTAAAGGGCGTACTAAAATCTAATGTAAAAGTAGAATTAGCAGACCTGGAAAAGGGAATTGAAGTGATATTCACACTTTCAGCTGAAAGCAAAGAAGAAGTTGATAATTGGGAGAAGGAGGTTAAAAATGCAGGCGGAAAAATTGTTTCCGATGCAGAGGAATTTGGAAATGGATATTATGGTTTTGTTTTTTCAGATCCGGACGGTCATACATTCAATGTGTTTTATATGTAATGTTTTAGTTTGGCAGTGAACCACGAACGTCTTAGATTTAAATTATGAAACGAAACAAATTCATTGCATCGCTTCTCACTTTAACGGCAGCACCTTTTTATGGATTTTCACAAATTCAAAAGGTACTAACAAGAAAAGATAAAGGATTTAAAATTTCTAAAGGTGAAGGAAGGATTCATGGACATATTAAATTGAAAGGTGTAAATGCAAACGTTCTTGATGTTAAAATATCAGGAAGTGATACTGATGGTGGCTTAGCGATATTTGAACAGACATCTCTTTCTCAAGGCAAAGGAACACCTTTACACATTCATCATTTCCAGGATGAAATATTCTCCGTTATAGAAGGATCTTATAAATTTCAGGTAGGTGACGATAAATATGATTTGACGACAGGCGATAGTATATTTCTGCCACGAAAAGTTGCTCATGCCTGGACGCAGGTATCAGAAAAAGGAAAAATGAATGTAATACTGCAGCCCGCAGGTAAATTAGAAAACTTTTTTGTTACGATGGCTGCTTTAGGCCATGAACCAGGCCAGCAGGAAATAGCAAAAATTTTTTCAGATAACGATATGCAGGTAGTTGGGCCACCTTTGAAAATTGAATGATACCAAAGAAATCCTTCCACAATATTGCGATGCCAAAATGCAGGCCGTTGAATGCAATGTTCAACTTTTGTTTTTAAATTGAGCAGTGTCTGCGCTTTGTATTATAACTTACTAAATGTAATGTTTGCTTTATGAGGAACATGTACTTTCGTCCTCTTCCTTTCCACCTAAACCGCAGCTTTCAGATATTTTTGAGATAGGAACATTTATTGCACTATAACCGCTGCGAAATCGTTATCATAACCAATAAAAACATTTCAATAACTATGAAAAAGATCCTTTTCATCGCCTTTATTATTCCTGCCCTAACTAATGCGCAATGCCCGCAGTGGGTGAGGGGCAGTAAAGACAGTGCTATTGCATTATTGAACAAAGCAGACACCTATTTACAATTTAATTTAATGAAGAAGTATGATTCCACCCAAAAGAACAGTATTCGCCTGTTTGATGATGCAAACAATAATTGCCAGTTTACGGTTGATTTTATAAAGCAACAGGCGTTTGTAGGTAATACTGTCCAGGACACTTATAACCAGGTTAAATCAATTTATATTAAAGGCCCAAAAGACAGGATGGATAAATTTTTAAATGAATATCTTTTACCTGCTGTAAATAATTGCATTACAAACAAGGGCAGCAACTGGATTTACTTTGGTAAAACACAAATGACAACACAACAGTCAGGCCTGGTTGAATCCATTAAAATGGAATACAAGGAAAGTATGTGATCATGCTATATTCTATCGGTACGTTCATACGAACTTTAACTTTCATAAATAAGAAAGCCCATCAACTGATGGGCTTTCCTGTGTTCATTAAACTATTAATGACAAACACAACCCGGCTTGGTCGGGCATGTTGCACCCGGCTTACAATCCGCAGAAGGTTTGCAATCTTTTGAACATGTTGTTTGATGCTTCGGCGTTTTGTGCTTTGCCGGTTTGTTACCATCAGCAAACAGCGCACTGCTCATCAGCATCACTACAGCTGCACTTAAAAATACTTTTTTCATTATATTATTTTAAAATGATTTAAAAATTATTCGTCGTAAAATTTAAATCATTTCAGGCGGATGCCAGCATGCTTTATTATAAGAAAATACAGCGTTTTCATTTTTAATTACATGTACTGTGTTGAGAGATACAATCATATTTGAAAGCGTAAAACTTTCAATGGCGGTATACTGGCAAAGCGGGCAGTTTACAAAAGGGTTACAGGAACCACTGTTGCAAGCATTTTTATCACTTTGTTTTTGTTTTGATTTTAGCGGGCACATATCACCGCATTTATCTGTAGTGCAGCTTTGCTGTGAAGTTGTAAACAAATTGTGCGTTAGCGGCAGCGTAAGAAACACAATCATAATTTGTAATAATATAGCTGCTGAAAATTTCATGAACGATAAAGATAGAAATTTAATAACTGTTGTTTCTGTTATATAAACTGTAAGTTTTCCTTTACAAAATCTTGAGAATAGTATTTAATCATATCTCTTACTTTGCTGAACTGTTGCATAACTTCCTGTTCTGCCCCGGTTGCCTTTGCAGGGTCGGGAAAGTTTTGATGAAACCTTTTTGCTTTTGATGGAAACACGGGGCAAAGTTCTTTTGCATTATCGCAAACGGTAATCACAAAATCGAAATCACTATTGCGGTATTCATTTACATTGTTTGAAGTTTGATGTGATATATCAATTCCATCTTCTTTCATTACCCGCACGGCTTTTGGATTTACACCATGCGTTTCAATACCTGCACTAAAAACTTCTGCTTTGCTACCTGCAAATTGTTTTAAATAACCTTCAGCCATTTGGCTGCGGCAACTATTACCGGTACATAAAATTAAAATGCGTTTCATATTTGATTACAACATTCAGGGCCACAGCAAGATTTTTCTTTCTCAGGTTTTTCCGCGTAAACAGTTATGCTTGTAATGGCGCCGGCTGATTGCTTAAATACTTCTATTTCTTCAGAAGATAAATATTGGCTTAATATATCATCAGGAATGATGATGGCTTTGCTTTTTTGAACAGTTATATTTTTAAAACCATTTGCTTTTATCAACTCTAAATACACTTGTTTTTGAATAGCACCTGAAACACAACCTGCATACATTTCTGCTGCTTGTTTTATTTTCTTTGGCAATTCGCCTTCTAATACAATATCTGAAATAGAAAAATGACCACCGTGTTTTAATGTTCTGAATATTTCTTTAAAAACAGCATTTTTATCGGGCGCAAGGTTAAGTACACAATTGCTTACTATTACATCGGCTGTGTTATCTGCTACCGGCATTTGTTCAATATCACCCTGCCTGAATTCAACATTATTAAAGCCCCGTACTTCTGCATTTTGCCTTGCCTTTTCAATCATTGCAGGTGTAAAATCAATGCCAATTACTTTTCCGGTTTCACCTGTCTCATGGCGTGCAATAAAACAATCGTTGCCTGCACCACTTCCTAAATCAATTACAACATCGCCTTTTTTAATTTTTGCAAACTGTGTTGGTAAACCACAGCCCAGTCCTAAATCAGCATCAGGATTATAACCTTCTAATTGCGTGTGATCATCGCTCATTATATTATATACTTCTGTACTGCAGCAACCTGAACCACAGCATGAGCTTTGATTTGTTTCTTTATCCTGTAAAGCAATTTCTGTGTACTTCTGCTTCACCAGTTCTTTTACATTGTTTTCGTTTTCCATTTGTATAATATTTAATTTATCGAAATAGTACGATTAATATAATTAAAAAAAATCAGCAACAATTACTGTTGTTTATTTTATACGAATCAAACAAGCTGTTTAAACATTGTTGTGCTTCTTTCCATTGTTTTTCATTAATGCAATAACAAACTTTGGTGCCGTCAATATCCCCTGTAATTAATCCTGCCTCTTTCAATTCTTTTAAATGCTGTGAAACAGTGCTTTGAGACAGTGGCAGTTCTTCAACAATATCGCCGCACATGCATGCATTCTTTTTAATTAAGAAATTAAGAATGGCTACCCTTGCAGGATGTGATAATGCTTTTGCATACTTAGATATGCGGTTATGCTTTACAGAGAATTCTTCATGTTTACCGGCTCCCATAATGCAAACGTATCGTAATATTACGATACAACAATTATTTTATAACAATATCTTTTCGTGCCGCAGGAATATTCATAGTCTTTATAAAATATGCATATACCTGCGTGTAAAGAATTGCTGGAGATTATCAGGCTTTTAAATGTTGCTGATGTGCGGTTGCTGGCTTTTCAAATCTAAATGGAAAAGGCTTGTGTAAATTGATAATAAAATAAACCCTACTGCTAACGCCATTCTTGTTAGCAACTGGTTTTATTATATTTACTTTCTCAACTTTAATATATGCGATCAATTATACCATCATCGTTCAGTAAGAAATTTTTTATTGCATTGTTTTTAATTGCAACTGCAAAGCAATCGTTTTCTCAAACTTTAGACAGCAGTTTTGGAACGAATGGAATAACAAATCTTCCCCCTAATGGAAATGATTTAAGGCCTAAATCTGTAGTCTTTCAAAATGATAAATATTGATAGGCTTTTATAGTGTTGATGCTGATAACTATCAGCCAGAGGTAGATGTATACAGGTTAACAAAAAATGGCAAAATTGATAGTTCATTCGGTAATTATAATGGCTTTATAAATTTCAATTTCACTACTGGTGGTTATATAACGCTTCAAAAAAATAACAATATTTTAGTTGCTGTATCAGATACATACAACCCGCAGGGTTATCCCATACATGTTTACAGGCTTTTACCAAATGGTAAACATGATAAAAGTTTTGGCGATAACGGTATGTTTATTTATAAAAACAACAACTTCAGAAATTCCATCACTCAAATTTCAGTTAGAAATGATGATAAAATTATTGTGGCGGGTAACTTTAATAAACGAGACAATACCCACATAAGCTTTTTTCAGCTTACTAAAGATGGGCAATTAGATTCAGCCTTTGGTAAAAAAGGATTTATTTATCAAACTTTGAGCTGCGAACAAAGTTGTGTTGCATTAAAGATATTGCCTAATAATAAAGTATTATGTGGTTTTGTATACGACAGCGGAAAACTCCGCAAAACCTGTTTGATCAAGTACACACAACGTGGCAAAATTGACAGCAGTTTTGGTACAAACGGAATTATTGTAAACAATAATAATATTAAGAGGTCTACTCAGTTTTATATGGGTTTGGCAATTACCCATGATAATAAAATACTTGAGTTTGCTGCTGATAGTAATAAACAGGCAATATTGTATCGTTTTACTGCAAATGGAAAGCCTGATAAATTTTTTGGTCATAAAGGAAATGTTATCATCCCTGAGCGTGAGGATGAAGAGTTTTCAATAGCCAT
>JBDUBY010000025.1:0-8657 GCA_040003735.1 Parafilimonas sp. | reverse complement strand
GATGGATGGTTTTGAATTGTGCAGGCAAATAAAATCTGATGTTGAATTAAGCCATTTGCCATGCATATTATTAACAGCGAAAAATACATTACAGGCAAAGCTTGAAGGGCTTGAATTAGGTGCTGATGTTTACATTGAAAAGCCATTTTCTCCAAAGCATTTAAAAATGCAAATCGCAAGTTTGCTCGCTAATAGAAATAAGATAAAAGAATATTTTGCCAATTCGCCTTTAGCGCATTTAAAAACAATTGCGCACACAAAATCCGATGAGCGCTTTTTAGAAAAAGTAAACCAGGTTATAGAAGAGCATTTGCAAGACAGCGAATTAGATGTTGACAGGCTTGCAAAATATATGAATATGAGCAGGCCAACTTTTTACAGAAAGATTAGCTCTATTTCAGATTTAACGCCAAATGAACTGATCAACTTAACACGTTTAAAAAAAGCTGCAGAATTAATGACTGAAGGAAATAATATTAATGAAGTTTCAGAAATAGTTGGCTATAGTTCAGCAAAGATTTTCAGCAAGAATTTTGAAAAACAATTCGGAATGATGCCATCAGAATATATGCATAATTATCTCCGCAATAAGCCTTGATTTATTTATTGTAAGGCTTATCAATCAATATATTTTTTCGCCAGGTATATCTCTCACAATCGATTTTAGTTTTTACGTTTACGACATCAGTTCTAATTTAAGTGTCATTATAACAATTATTTGCAGGTAGTCATCCGAACGATCATTTCCCCTCAAAGCATAAAATAAAATTAAGGATAGAGGAATCTATTAATTAAAGTTACTTATAGCTGTAAGCAACTATAAATGCAAAGCAAAAAGAGAGAGATCGAACAATATACAAGCAGTAGAGAAGCACAAAGGGCTAGTCTTACCCCTTTCTTAAATTAAAGTAAGTTGTGAAAAAAATATTTACTTATTTAATATCGGTTACACTTTTTTTGTTTGCATTTTTTAACCTTAACGCGCAAACAAATTATTTTGTTGATGGATATCATGGCGGAGTTTATGGCCACTATCCTTTGTGGGTTACAAAATTTATAACCGATACTTTACAACATTATAAAGACTGGAAAATTAATCTTGAAATTGAACCTGAAACATGGGATACTGTCGCGTTGAAAGATCCGGTTAATTATGCAGCTTTCAAAAAATTGATTGATGATTCATCATTAGAAAATCAGGTAGAGTATGTAAATCCATCTTACGCACAAAGTTATTTATACAACATTTCGGGCGAAAGTATTATCAGGCAGTTTCAATATGGAATGAAAAAATTAAAGGAACATTTTCCTTCAATTAAGTTTACAACTTATTCTTCTGAAGAACCTTGCTTTACAAGTGCATTACCGCAAATATTAAAATCGCTTGGATTTAAATATGCTGTTTTAAAAAACCCAAATACATGCTGGGGTGGATATGTAAAAGCTTTCGGCGGCGAATCTGTTAATTGGGTTGGGCCTGATGGCAGCAATATATTAACTGTACCAAGATATACTTCTGAATCTTTGCAAAAAAAATCTACCTGGCAAACAACAGCATGGAATAATTCAAAGAGTTATTTAAATGCAGCAACGGATCAAGGCATAAAATATCCTGTTGGTATGTGTCTGCAGGATGCAGGCTGGAAAAATGGTCCATGGCTCGACAATCATAAATTATCTTCTACTCAATATACAACGTGGCGTAATTATTTTGAAATTATAAAAAATGATCCGGCAGTTGATTGGAGATTATCGCAGGAAGATATTGATGTTAGTCTTGTTTGGGGTGCACAAATTTTGCAACAGATTGCACAAGAAGTACGCGCTGCTGAAAATAAAATATTGATGGCTGAAAAAGCTGCGGCAATGGCAAAGCTGTATGCAGGCATTCCATATCCTGAACGAAAATTTGACGAAGCATGGAGAACATTGTTGTTATCTGAACATCATGATTGCTGGATTGTTCCTTACAATATGCATGACGGTAAAACATGGGCAGATAATGTAAAGATTTGGACAGATTATACAATCAATACCTGTGATAGTATTTTGCAGCAATCGTTATCAGTATTGAATAATTTTAAACCTGCAAATGATAATAAAAAAATATTGGTTTTTAATTCAACTGCTGTAAGCAGAAATGAAGTGGTTGAAGTAAAGCTTCCGAAAAATGTCAGCAATAATATTAGCATTAAAGATGATAATAAAACAATAAGTTCTCAGGTTATTACAAACGAAGATTTATCGCAAACATTATTATTTAAGGCTGAAATACCAGCGCTTGGATATAAAGCTTTTTCGATTTCGCATAAAACTTACAAAGACAATCAAAACACAGCATATGTAAACAAAAAGAATGATGGAACTTTTGCAATGGAAACAGATCTTTATAAAATAATTATAAATGAAAATTATGGAGGAAGTATTAAACATTTTATAGCAAAAAAATTAGACAATAAAGATTTTATTGCACCTGGTGAATCAAGCGGCTTCAATACTTTAAGGGGCAATTTTTATAACGATGGCGGTCTTAAAACAAGCGCTCAATCCAAAAAAAAAATTACTATTCTTGAAAACGGGCCATTAAGAATAAAACTTCAAATTGAAGGAATGATTGATCAAAATAATTTTATACAAACAATACAATTAACACAAGGCCAAAAATTAATAGATTGTTTTTTACATATTGATTATGCAAAACATACAGGTATTGGCGAAAATTACAAACAACAAGGTGGTTATTACTCAACAGAATTGCATAAAGCTTTTTATAATGATACGGATAAATTAATGATCACTTTTCCATTGAGTTTAAAACATCAAAAAATATATAAAGATGCGCCGTTAGATGTAACAGAAAGCAAACATTCAAATACATTTTATAACACATGGGATAGCATTAAAAATAATGTAATTGATAATTGGGTTGATGTAACAGATGAAGGAAACAATTATGGTATGGCGCTGTTTACTGATCACGTAACAAGCTATTCACACGGAGAAAATTTTCCACTTGCATTAACCGTTCAATATTCAGGTGTTGGTTTATGGGGACGAAATTATTCGATTGATAAATCAACTGATATTCATTATGCATTGTTGCCTCACAAAAACAAATGGAATGATGCCGGAATAAATAATGAAAATATTAAGTGGAATGAACCGCTGACAACTTCAATAATAAATAAACAAGCATCCTCAAACTCTTTTATAAAAAGCATAGACAGCGGGTTAACAATAACAACAATGTATTATAAAGATGATGCTCTTTTTATACGGATTGTGAATAACGGATCTGGAAAAAATAATCATACAATAGAGTTGAATTGCTACGCTGATAAAGTAGAATTTACTGAACTAAATGGTGTTGTTACATCATCATTACAAATGCAAAAAAAAAAGACAATATCATTTGATTGCAACATTCCATTGTTTGGTTTTAAAACAATAAAACTGGTAAATCCAAAGCCAGTAATTATAAACAATGGAAGTAATTAAAGTTCTATAACAGTTATGATCATGAAAACCTGATAAATTTCCGTTTTTGATATACTTCTTTAATCCATCACATGTGTTATAACAAATAGTTTTACCTTCATTTTATAAAACAATAACGATGGCTACAAGAAGAAAATTTATTCAGCAATCCGGCACTTTTGCTTTGGCAGGTTTATTCATTACAAAATTTGGTGATCAAAAATTATTTAGCACAAATAACACCTTTCCACCTATCGGTCTGCAGTTATATACAATGGGCGATTTGATGACAACAGATACAAAAGGCACATTACAAAAACTTGCAGCTATCGGCTACAAAGAAGTAGAAAGTGCAGGATCGCAAAAAGGAAATTTTTATGGTTATAAACCAAAGGAATTTGAAGCAATGGTAAAAGACGCAGGAATGACGTGGCGTTCAGCGCATGTAGGCGGTGCTTCTTTTAAAATGCAGCAAATATTACGCATGGCTAAAACAGCAGATGATTCAGCAAGAATTCAAAAGATGATGGATAAATATAAAGATGCACCAAAGCCATTAAACTTAACGGATAATTACCAGGAGTTAGCTGATGATGCAGCAGAAGGCGGCCTTAGTTACCTCGTATGTTCCAGCATACCGGTTGGAACTTTAGATGAAATAAAAACTGCCGTTGATGTGTTTACTAAAACAGGTGAAGCCTGTAAAAAAGTGGGTGTTCAATTTGCTTATCATAACCATACTACTGAGTTTGATAATGTGGAAGATCATCGCCCATTTGATTATATACTTACCAACACAGACAAAGATTTAGTGAAGATGGAATTGGATTTAGCCTGGGCAACCAAAGCAAAACAAGATCCTGTTCAACTATTTAAAATGCATCCGGGGCGTTTCCCGTTATGGCATGTAAAAGACCTTGATAAAACCACCATGCAACCTGCAGAAGTTGGTGCCGGCATCGTTGACTTTAAAGCGATTTTTGATAACGCAAAAGAATCCGGGATGAAATACTTTTTTGTTGAACAGGATGGCGCACCACAACCTTTGGAAAATGTAAAACACAGTTACGATTATTTAAAAAAGTTATCGGAGCAATAGTTTTATAAGTGTATTAAATTCAATAAAGGGCTACACAAATATTTACCTGATCATATCGAACAAACAATGTTATCGCATTCATTAATTTGTATGATATGAAGGGAACATTTTACCAGCACATATTTTTTGCATTTTTTATTTTGATGACGAATTTGACTGTCGATTCTGCAGCTCAAACAAATGCAAATGATTCAGTAAAAAAAGCAACAAAGAGTGCTGTTAAATACACGGATTTAATAACAAAAGAAATTTTTTATGCTGATGTAAATGCTACTTCTTTAAATGTTGAAATGAAGAAATATAGTACAAGATATTTACTTGCCTCAAACAATAATTCAACGGCCATTGCCATTGACAAATAATTTATAAATAACTGCCTTCATAAATTATTGCTGCAACGTATTCTAAATTATTTTGAAGTGTAATAATTAATTCCTTCCAATACACCTTTTGCAAGCACTTCATTAGCAAAATAAATATTCTTATTCTTTTTCAATTCTTCTAACTCCGGGCTATAATTAGCAACAACAATTCCTCTTGCTTTTCCTTTCAACATATCAATATCATTTCCGCTGTTGCCTGCGGTTATAAAATTTTCAAGTGGTAGTTTCCATTTATAACTTAAGTAGCGAACAGCATTTCCTTTACCTGAACGAAAGGGCAAAAAATCAAGATACTTGTTTTCTGTAACCAGCACCTTAGCACGTAATTTGGCATCATCTAAAAATTTGTACAAGTTGGCTATGTTATCTTCATTAAAACCATCATCTACATAATAGCTAAGTTTAAATGGCCACTGCGCTTCAGGTTCCTGCAAACGAATACCTTTAAATTTTTCAAGCACCTTTTTAAGCTCTTCTCTTTTCCACTGGTAATCTATATATTTTTCATAGCCATTATCAGCAATAAATTTATGTGTGTAATAAACTTCTGAGCCAGCAGAACATATCATAATATCAGTATTATCAAGGCCATGATTTTCAAGTGCTTCAATGGTTAGTTTTTTATTTCTTCCGCTTGCTACACCAAAAATCACGTCGTCTTTGTGTGCATTCATCCAGGCTTTTAATTCTTCGAGTCCATCTGCATTTGCTTTATCAATCAGTGTTCCGTCAAGATCAGAAATAATAAAAATTTTTGCCTTCGAAAGTTTTTTTCCATACGCAGTTTTATGCCTGAAATTTTTATCGGTAATATCTTTCTGTTCAAAAAGTGCATTAACGATTTCAATATATTTTTCTGCATGCGTGCTCCACGAATATTGTTGAATGGTAGCCTTAATGCCATTGGCCGAAAATCTTTCCCACAAACTGTGATCAGCAATTATTTTTTTAAGTGCAGTTGCCATAGCAACGGGATCTTCCACATCAACCAGTAAACCATTATCACAATTTTCAAGAATCTCTTTTGGGCCGCCGGTTGGCGATGCTATTACAGGTAAACCACAAGCGGCAGCTTCCAAAATAGTAAGCCCAAAATTTTCACCGGGTGTTGCATTTACAAATACACCTTTTTTTCTTGCTGCTGTTCTGTAAATCTCCGGTACTTCATGTTGCGGATCATTCTTTTTTGGGATGGCCATTTTTCCATACAAATCATATTTATCAAGCAACAGTAAAAGGTTAGTAAGAATTTCCTGTTCATCCGATGGCATTTGTGTAATGTCTTTTCTTACGCCGGCAAATATGGCAAGGTTTGCCATAGCCTGTAGTTCTTTATCCTGCCCATAACATTGAATAATGGTTTCAAAATTTTTTCTTTTATCAGCGCGTCCAATTGACAAGATTATTGGTTTTCCGGGTTGAAAAAGAAAACGCTCTATTTCTGAATTGATGCGGTATTGTGCATGCTCCTGTTCTATTGACAATTTAAAAGAAGACATATCCTGCCGGTAGAATGGGAAGAAAAGATCGTTGTTTATACCAGGAGGAATTACAGAGAATTTGCCATACGATTTATTTTCATACAAAGTATATTGCGTTTCAAGAACATGTTGAGTACTAACAAAAATTGCATCTGCAGACTTCAGGTATTTTTCTTCTTCCTGTATTCTGCGCTGCATGTTAAATTTTTCATTAATCATTTTAGCAGAAAGACCTTGTTGCAACAAAATGTTTTGCTTATTTCTGCCAAGCGAATGCGCTGTAGCTAAAAAAGGAATTCCAAACACTTCACTCAACTGGCCGGCGATATAATTTCCATCAGCATAATGGCCATGAACAACATCCGGAGTATCATCTTCTTTTTCAATAAAGCGAATTGTTTTATCAACAAATTCATCTAAATAATCCCATAAAGTTTCTTTAGGGCGATATGTATTTCCCCCGCAGGAAACACGCACTATGCGGGCTTTGTCATTCACGGTTTCAATATCATTTCCATAAGAAGCTGAAACTCTTTTATCAATAATCTTTCTTGTAAATAAATCAACCTTTCTTATTTGAGGATGGTTTGATAAAGCTTCCAAAAGCTCAAGTACATATTTTACCTGGCCGCCGGTATCTTTATCTCTTCCCACTTCGGGCTCATGATACCGGATCAAACCATGTGGGCTAAATAACTGAACATAATAGTTTTTCATATGCAACAGGTTAAAATTTTAAAATTATCCAATCATCGTAAAACAGGTATTTACTATATTTAAGCCTATCCTAAAATTAAATGTATGTATTCAGGATCAGGTTTCAGCGATTGGGAAATTGGCGATATTACTATAATTATTTTTAATGGTGTTTACCATTTGTTTCATCTTATTATCCCTAATCACGATTATATTGCTCACGCAATATCAAGAGATGGAATGTCGTGGAAAAGAACTAAAAATGCATTGTTTGTCGGCGACCCAGGTGACTGGGATGATGATATGCTTTGGACGATGGACGTAAGGCCGGAAGGTAATAAATTTATTATGTATTATACCGGTTTAAAGCGAAGGGATCGAGGCACAATTTCAAGAATCGGATTTGCTGAATCGGATAATTTAATTGAATGGAAAAAAGTTAATAAACCAGCCTTATTTATTGAACCACCCGGAATTTATTACGAGAATTCAAAAGATAATCCAAGAAAATGGTTAAGCTTTCGCGACCCATACCGTTTTGATTTTAACGGTGAAGTTTATTTGCTTGTTTGTGCACGCCGTAATGAGGGCGCATTGTCGAGGCGTGGTTGTGTTGGCCTTGTAAAACTAACAAATACCAATGCTGAATTTTTGCCGCCATTAATATACCCGATGGCTTACGATGATATTGAATGTCCATGCGCTTTTGAATTGAATGGGCGCTTCTATTTATTGGGTTCGATAAGAGAAGATATAAAAGTAAGGTATTGGTTTGCGCCTGATTTTTTTGGCGAGTATCATTCTTTTCATTCAGATGTTGTTTTACCAAATGGAAATTATGCGGCACGTACTGTAAAAGATGGTGAGCATTTACTTGTGTTTAATTTTTTTTATACGCAGGGCAGAATTGATTTATTAAGAGTGTTGCCGCCGCCAAAACAATTTGATACAGACGCAAAAGGCAGGCTGCTGTTAAAAAGTTATTATAAATGGCAATTGATGGTAACGAAAACAATTGAGCAAAAAGATATAGAAGATGCAGCTTGTTTATTTTCAAACCCAACGGCATCTTTTGTTGTTGAAGATGGTAAATGGATTTGCGGCTCAAGAAGCGGCTATGAAATTTTTTATTTTCAACGGCCATCACAGTCATTTATTTGGGAAGGAAAAATAAATGTTGAAGGAATGGGAAAGTTTGGCCTTGTTTCAGATATTGATAAAGATGGTAATGGTTATTATATTTCGTTCGATGTTTCTAATGGTTTGGTGAAAATAAGAGCATGGGGTTATAACCCTGCAAATGATCGTCAGAATTTTATATTTAATGATATTCAGTCAAATGTTTTTCCGGTAAATGCAGACAGATGTTTTGAATTCAGCTTGCTTCGTTATGGCAATTATATTGAGTTGTGCATTGATGGTGTTGTTAAGCTTACTTTAATGGATTACACGTATTCAGGCAGCCGCATTGGATTATATTCTGCGTCATCAAAAATATCACTTCAAAATTCAATTTTAAAA
>JBDUBY010000326.1:0-2589 GCA_040003735.1 Parafilimonas sp. | reverse complement strand
CAACACTTCGTGAATTTGTACGGAAACATCTGAAAAGCCTTTATGAAAACCGATAATGAATTGAATCATTACGCTTGCATCTGTCGGTGCGTTAGGTGGAGCAATATGATTCACAAAATTATCCGCCAACAATTCTTTTGTAATTTCTGTATTTCCTGATATAAAAAATTCTTTATTGAATTTGATAACCACTTGTTTATTTTTTCTATTGTAATTTTTTTTGATTCTTTTAAATTATAGTTTGATAAAATTTACAAGTGATAAAGCACCTTTTGCCTGTTGAAGTCTTCCGCCGACAGATAATGAACCTAAGTCAACCGGGGCAAAGCCGATGTCCTTTATCATTTCACTCACCTGCACCTTGGCTTCTTTGTCGTCACCGGACACAAAAAGTACACGATGTCCATTTGCTACAACCGGATTTGCTTCAAGTATTTTAAAGTAAAGTGTGTTGAAAGCTTTTACTATCCTTGCACCCGGAAGGTAATCCTGCACCACTTCGCTGGAAGTGCGGTTGCCCAAATCCTCAACCTGCATATCCGATGTTACAAAATGGTTGGTTGCATCAACTACAATCCTGTTGTTCCAATTTGCAATTTGTGTCAGCGTTTTTATCTGTATCCAGGGTAATGCTAAAAAAACGATGTCTGCTTCCGCTGCTTCAGTAGCAGTAACCGCCGTTGCACCGTTTCCTAACTGTACAATGTTTTCCTTTAATGAGTCAGGATGTTTGCTGTTACTGATTTTTACAGAGTACCCGTTTTTCACCAGGTGTGCAGCAACTGTCTTACCAATATTGCCTGCTCCGATGATTCCTACTGTCTTTTTCATTTCATTTAATTTTTTTGTTGTTAGTTATTCATTTAGTCACTTCATTACTTTTTTAATTTATAATTCAACTCCATCAAGCTTCCAATTGCGGCTTCTATAATTCTACCAGCACATTAACTTCCTGTCTTATAAATTGCACTTCGCTTTGGATCCTCACGTCTTCTCCGAGCATCAATCCTCCGGTTTCCAGTGCTACATTAAGGTTGATTCCCCAATCGCTGCGTTTAATTTTTCCGCTTACCAGGAACCCTGCTTTTTCTTGTCCATATGGATCCTTCACTATTCCATTAAATTCCATAGTGAGCTTTACCGGTTTTGTAACACTTTTCATGGTTAGATTGCCATGCAGGTTGAACGATTCGTCGTCTATTTGCTCAATTCGGGTAGATGTAAATTTTAATTGAGGGAACTTTTCCACTTCAAAAAAATCTGAACTGCGCAAGTGGATATCCCGTTGTTCATTATTGGTAGAAATAGAATTCATTTCGGCTATGAGATTGATATTCGCCTTGCTGAAATCCGTTCCTTCGGTTTCCACCTTTGCGTTAAAATTTTTAAACGCCCCGGAAATATTACTGATCATAAGGTGTTTAACTTTGAATGTTAATTCACTGTGTGTAGGGTCGAGTAACCATTTTGTTGTTTTCATTTTTTTATTGTTTTTTTTGATTATTTAATGATACAAAGGTGCAGGCATGACGCACCCTTCTCCAATGACATTTGAAGGAAAAAACCCTTGACATTTGTCAAGAGCAATCATTAAAAATCCAATTATCTTTTTGTGGATTGGCTCCTTACCCTGCTTAAAGTTTCAGCAGATACACCGAGGTAAGATGCAATCATGTGCAGTGGCACACGATTGCTGATGGAAGGATATTTTGAAATAAAGTCACTGTATTTTTCTTCAGCGGATAGAGATATATTGACATGAATACGTTCCTGCAAAACCACAGCATTTTTTTTGAGTGATTCATTTACAAAATCATTGAAGGCCGGAATAGTCTTGCGTATCATTTCAAAATTCTCTTTCGACAATAATAAAATTTCGGAATCCTCAAGAGCGTCAACATTATATTTTGAGGGTAAACCTGAATCCATACTTTCTCTGTCGCCTGTCCAATTATTTTCAGGCACAAACTGCATAATGTGATCCTGCCCATTGTCGTCCACATAATAATTTCGCAGAAAACCTTTACACACAAAAGCATTAAAACGCCACACATCTCCCGCCTGTAAAAGATACTGGCGTTTTCGCAATTTTTTAAATAACGAAACCGATTCAATCAACTCATAATCCTGGTCGGTTAAAGTAATCTTATCGTCTAAATATTTTCGGAAAATGTAAAACATTATTTTAATAATACATTGGAATAATTAAGTGTTCATGCCGGCAAAGTTATGAATGTTTTATGTGCAGGATGTCATTTAAGGGTGACGCATAACTCCCAAATATGCGCAACTCCATTGCTCAAATTCACCAACTGTCTACCGTATTTACGCAATTTCTGCTAAACTTGCTAACTCATCGTTCATGCTTGTCAACTCGTCGAGCCACTTAGCTAAGTTGTCCGAACACTTAGCCTAATTAACACAAAACTTAGCTTAATTGTGGCAACACTTAGCTAAGTCGTGAAAAAACACGCTCTGCTAAGTCTCCAGACTTCGCAGCCCTATGCGCAAAGTCTCTGACTTTAAATATTGAATAATACAAAGGTTGTTTAATTGATGCCATGAAAAACATCAGTACAAGTGTTGCGA
>JBDUBY010000363.1:0-2590 GCA_040003735.1 Parafilimonas sp. | reverse complement strand
TGTGATTGAATATTTATAACGCCGGCAATCGCATCGCTTCCATACATTAATGATGCAGGGCCTTTCAACACTTCAACACGCTGCACACTATAATCATCAATTTCAATTCCATGTTCATCACCCCATTGTTGCCCTTCCTGCCGAACGCCATCATTTATTGTGAGTACGCGATTATAACCAAGACCGCGGATAAATGGTTTTGAAATAGCCGGTCCCGTACTTACTGCATTTACACCGGGAACTAATTTTGTTAATGCATCAATTGTATTTGTTGCAGGTGTATTTAAAAAATCTTCCCGCTTTATTACACTTACCGGCTGCGGTGATTGTTTTATTCTTGTGGCTGAAGTAACGCCGGTTACTATTACTTCTTCCTGTTCTACCGCAGTTTGTTCAAGCATAAAATTTTGCTCCGCAGTTTCATTGATATTAATTGTTTGAACGTTGGATGCATAACCAACATAAGAAACTTCAACAAGATATTTTCCTGCGGGAATATTATTGATCTTATAACTGCCATCAGCTTTTGCAATAGTTCCTTTATTTAAATCATGTATAAGAATTGTTGCGCCGGGTAATGTGTTGCCGGTTTTGGCATCTGTAATTTTCCCTTCAAGCAAATAATTTGTTTTGTGTATATTGTTTTTGTTTGATGAAATGCTGTCTGTTTGTGCATTGCTTCTAACAATTAAAAAGCATAAGATCAGTATATAAAATATTCTTGTAAGAATACTTTTCTGTAAGTATATCATTGTATAAAATTTTAGTTGATTATGGCAATCAATCTTTAGCCTGTATAAATAAAATAGGAGCAGGAATTCTTCCTGTTAATTGATCAGCAAAAAACTGCCGGAGGCCCTCTTACAGAAAAAACAAAGGAGAATGTTTTTACGGTTGGTAATATATAACCGTAACAGGTTGCATTAAAATGTACAGGTGTTGAAATGTGTATTACAGATGTTTCTGTATCGCTGTCTTTTGCAAGTTGAAAATCGCAGATAGCACAGTAAAAACCTGCTTTTACAGTAGCCGAACTTTTGTTTGTATTATGGTATTGAACGGCAGAAAAATCATGCGTGTGAAATGCTTTTATTGCATGAATAAAAATGAAAAGCACCAATAAACAAGCGGCGCTTAATTTTCTGCAATATGAATGATAAAGAGATTTCAACTTCACAAAATAAAAGAATCTATATGCAACGTTGTTGTAAATTTTATGAAAGGCGCTATGCTAAAACATTAATATACTGTAGGTGACTATAAATCCTTTATATCTCTCAGGCATCTTTTAAAAAAAAGCTCCGATCCAGGAATGGATAGAGCGTTATTCTGAAAAAGCCCCCGAAAAAAGATAACCCCAAGGTTAGAGTAATATGTTTACTCTGGTATCTTGAAAAGCAGCATAACACATTGCGCTGCTTTTATTTTAAATACTAAAGGATAGTTGTTGGTGAAGATGTACTGGTAACATCATTTTTTACCACCAACGTTATTATCCTGGAAACTGTTTTGGTTGCGGTCCCTGTTGGTGTTTAAACCTTTCAAACAAGGGGCTGCATTTGCCCGTAAATAATGACGAAACTTTTTCATTTTTTCAATGTTTAAAGTTTTCGCAGGTACGGAAAAAAAACGGGCATACCATCTATGCCAAAGCAAGTGCCAGCCACAAATTAACCGGCAACCCGTTGATAATGAAGTGCATTAGTTTTGGCGTACATCGAAACTTTCCCACAGTGAAACAAAACCTTCCTGAAATGAATTAGCATTGTTTATTGCTAAAGCGTACTGTATAAAACAAGTTTATAATTGCTTGTATGTTTGTCTCGGAACCCATGTATCGCGATGGCTAATATTGGTTGCACGCTATGTTTTATTAAGCGTACGGCGGATCTAAAGGGTTAATGTAAAATGCATCTTTGCTATACAAGCATTATAAGTATCTGTGGCATTCCATCTTTTGTCATCAGTCATGCTTGTAAGGAATGTTAGGCTGTTGGTAAAGCTCCGGTCAGGAATGATCGGAGCCTATTTCTGGAAAACCCCACTAACGATTATTGAATAAATATCAATTATTGTGATAATTAAAAACACCTATAATATCTATTATGTTGCCATTAATTCCTTTCCTTACAAAGAATTATACAAAATCGATCACAACAGTAAGGTGGCTTATATATATAGCCACCTTACTTTATAATAAAGTGAGTTACGGATAGTTTAAATCAATGGGGTACGGTGTAAAAAAGAAGTGTGTTATCGGATTTTAAAACGTTGCGAAAAATAAATACTTTAACTATTATCTAAAATATAAACACCTATCCAAAGATAGTTATTAATACAATCCGTAGTGTTTATTTAAATAATAGAAAACGGCAGGTTTTTACTTCTGTAAAAAGGATTATTTAAGGCTTGCAAAAAGTAATGGTGAATTGTGAGCTATTGCCGGGTTTATTAGATGCCAGGGTGCCTTGTTATCAGGATGAGCGTCTTTTTATCCTGTCATCAATTTCCTGGACTTGTGGATGTTGATTTAACGGTATAACACATATAACCTGCAATATCTTTCTGCATACAAAGCATAGCTAAGCTA
>JBDUBY010000014.1:0-8706 GCA_040003735.1 Parafilimonas sp. | reverse complement strand
GATGCCCGCTATAACAACGGAAGAATGCAAGGCGGCCAACGAAAGGATCTGTCATTATCTTAAATGCCAACGCTGCAAATGGTGCTTTTGGATCTGGCTTACGGGTAATTTCTTCTCCGTTATCAGGATCTGTTCCAACTGTATCCGGCAAATCAAGCGGTGATGGAAGATAGCGGCATACAGCATCTAATGCAGTTTGAACGCCTTTATTTTTAAATGATGAACCACACATCATAGGTACAATACTTAAATCCAATGTTGCCTTACGAATAGCTTCATGCAACTCATCTTCAGTAATTGTATTTGGATCATCAAAGAATTTTTCCAATAACTTATCATCATATTCAGCAACAGCTTCAACAAGATTTTGCCTCCACTCTTCTGCTTCTGCCTGCATATCTGCAGGAATAGCGATTTCTTTAAATGTCATTCCTTCTGTAGCATCATCCCATATAACACCTCTCATGGTAATTAAATCTACCACACCTTTAAAATCATCTTCAGCACCGATAGGCAATTGTAATGGCACAGCTTTAGCGCCCAGCATTTCTTTTACCTGTGCAACCACCATTAAAAAATCAGCGCCAGCACGGTCCATTTTATTTACAAAACCTATACGTGGAACACCATAACGATTTGCCTGGCGCCAAACGGTTTCACTTTGAGGTTCTACACCATCGACAGCAGAAAATAATGCGATCAACCCATCGAGAACACGCATGGAGCGCTCTACTTCAACTGTAAAATCTACGTGTCCTGGAGTATCAATTATATTGAAATAATATTTTTTAGTGTCACCGGTTGCTTTTCCCTGATCTGTAGGGAAATTCCATTGGCAGCTTACGGCAGCGGAAGTAATTGTAATTCCGCGTTCTTTTTCCTGTTCCATCCAGTCAGTGGTAGCAGCACCTTCATGCACTTCTCCAATGCGATGAATCATACCTGTATAACGGAGAATGCGCTCAGTAGTAGTAGTTTTACCTGCATCAATGTGAGCTGCAATACCAAAATTTCGTAATAATCGTAAATCAGCCATGATATTTCTTATAATTTAATTATGCTTTAAACAACAAATAATACAATTGATAAAGCCTTTATTTTTTAGAGCGGCAAAGGTAAGCATTTTATGGTTAAAAAGGGTAGTAAGGTTAATTAAAAATAATAAAAAAGCCGCTGAATATTCAGCGGCTTTAAAAGATTTATTAAGAATTATTTTCCTTTTCTAAGATTTGGATGAGGAGCAGGAACTGTATTAGGACCTTCTTCAGTAGTAGGAACTAAATCAACATTAGTACCATTACCATCCATTCCATAAGTAAAGATTACACGTGTTTCAGAAATACCTTGCTGTTCAGTAAGATAAGTCTTAATTGCGTTTACATGATCCCAGCTAAGCTGTTGAGCTTTTTTATCAGAAGCTCCGTAACCAACCAGTTTCACTTTACAATTAGGGTTTGCCATCATTTGCTGAGCAACATTATTCAATAATGATTTAGCTGTAGTGCTTAATGATGCACTTCCGCCTTTAAACTGAACACTTGGTAAACTGCCTAAAGAACAAGCTGCTGCTGCTGGCTGAATATTTTTGCAACATTCTGGTTCTGGACAAGTTCCAACGCCATCTGCGTTAACAGGGAAACAGTTTTGAGGAGTCAATTTTTCTTTATCACGACAATCAGGAACGCCATCTCCATCTGTATCAAGGCTCACACCGTGTACATCAACTGCGCAACCTGCAGGAGTGTTTGGCTCCATATCAAATTGGTCAGTTACACCGTCTCCATCAGCATCAGGTAAAACAACCGGAGGAAGTTTCATATGTTTTGGAGTAGCAATTTCATTATACAAATAGTTGTTAGGATTAATCCACCATAATGGTTCTGTATGTGTTGCAGCATTACCTAAATTAAAGTTCAATTTAACTGTCGAGTAAGCCATTCTATCGCTGGACGTGCCAAAACCATTCTTGCCTACAAATCCATCAAGTAGATCAACGCTATTTAGTGTATTAGAAATTCTTTCTTCAAAAGCTAAATTAACTTTTGAACTTAATTTAAATGCTAGCCCACCACCAAAGTCTATATTATGGTATAGCGCCTGTGAACCTATGCCGTTTGCATCTTTATTATTAAATGTACTAATTAATTTATTGTTATCAACTTGGTATAAATCTCTGCGAGTAAGCCCATCATATTTAAAAAATCCTTTGTCCCCTTTTGTTATTCGAGTAGACGCTATGCTATAACCTACGAAAACATAAACATTGGTCTTTGGATTTCCACGATGAGAGCTGATAGTATTTAATGAAGCTATAAGATCCGCATTCAAAGCATGCGTTGCATTGCCGCTGAATGGAATATAATAAGTGGTAGATGAAGCTGAAGATTTATAACCCGGAATTTTCTGCAAACTTCCCATATAACCTAATCTTCCAGAAAATACATGACTTATAGGAAATCTTGCTGATATACTTCCCGCAATACCGCCGACGTAAGAACCGCCTTTATCACCGCTTTTTGAAAAAATTGGTCTGTCACCAATTACAATTGCATTACCACCACCAATGCTTAACTCCCACATGCTGCGTGGTTTAGGTGGATAGGGGTTCTCGTAATTAACAAATTCATTATATTGGGGCATATCCTTCGCAGATACTTTTGAAGAATCATAAGCCCAATTTGCGTCTGTACTACCAGACTTCGAAGACATTGACATGTGAGTACTGTCTTGTGCATAAGATGCAGTTTGCATTAGTCCCACAAGGGCTAAGAGCATTTTCAGTTTTTTGCTTACCATAGGTAATTTTTTTGATTGTTTAATGTTTCCCTTTAATAAATACATCTACAAAAGTATATATAGATAATGAAATACCAAATTTTTACTATTTATTTTCTTTTGATAAAACTGCAATTATGACAAAAACTCTTTTCAATTTGCTGCTTTCTTTTTGCCAATTACTTTTCACATATCTTGCAACAATTGGAGATTTAATGAAGAAAGCAATACAATTAATAGACCAAGATTTAACAAAGTTTGAAGATTATTTCAGTAATGCAGTAAAAAGCAATGCTCCATTGCTTGACAGAATTATGCAATATATTGTAAAACGCAAAGGAAAGCAAATGCGACCTATGTTTGTTTTATTGAGTGCAAAACTTGGTGGAGAAATTACTACCGCCACTTACAGGGCTGCTTCTTTGGTGGAATTATTACATACGGCTACGCTGGTTCATGATGATGTTGTAGATGAATCACTTGAACGCCGTGGTTTTTTTTCTATAAATGCTCTATGGAAAAATAAAATTGCGGTTTTAGTAGGAGATTATCTCCTTTCAAAGGGCTTGTTGCTTTCAATTAATAATAATGATTACAGGGTTTTGCAAATTTTATCTGAAGCAGTGAAATTAATGAGTGAAGGCGAACTTTTGCAAATAGAAAAATCACGTAATCTTAATTTAGATGAAGATGTGTATTTCAATATAATAAAAGGGAAAACTGCTTCTTTACTCTCTTCAGCCTGTGCGGCGGGAGCCTCTACAACTTTTTCTGATGACGTATATATACAAAAAATGCAACAGTTTGGAGAAAAGGTTGGTATGGCATTTCAAATTAAAGATGACCTATTTGATTATAGTGATAAAAATATAGGCAAACCCACAGGTATTGACATTAAAGAAAAAAAATTAACGCTGCCGCTTATTTATACGCTTTCGCATTGCGAAAAAAGCCTGAGAAGAAAACTTATTTATATTATTAAAAATGAAAACCGCAACCCTGAGAAAGTTCAGTTTGTAATTGATGCAGTAAATACATCAGGCGGAATAGAATATGCAACCGGCAAAATGGTATCTTTCAGGGATGAAGCTTTGCAATTGCTTCATGAATTTGAAGCATCTGAAACAAGAGATGCGCTTGAAGATTTAGTTAGATATACAACAGACAGAGAATATTGATGCAAAAAAAAAGATGGAAAATATTATCGGCTGATAACGAAAAAGTTTTACAGCTACAGCAAAGCCTTCATATAAATAAAATCCTTTGCAGCATATTGGTTCAAAGAGGTATTGATTCATTTCAGAAGGCTCATGATTTTTTTCGTCCCGAGTTTTCACACCTGCACGATCCATGGCTGATGAAAGACATGCTTAAAGCTGTTAACCGCATCATTTCAGCCATAAACAATAATGAAAAAATTCTTGTTTTTGGAGATTACGATGTTGATGGAACTACCTCTGTCGCATGCATGTATCAGTTTTTAAAATCAATTTATCCTGCGGTTGCTTATTACATACCACATCGTTACAAAGAAGGTTATGGAATTTCTCTTGCAGGAATTGAATTTGCTTATCAAAACGATTTTACATTAATTATTTCTCTCGATTGCGGAATTAAATCAACAGAATTGGTTAAACAAGCAAAAGAGCTTGAAATTGATTTTATTATTTGCGACCATCATTTGCCTGACGATTCAATTCCAGATGCTGTTGCTGTATTAGATCCAAAGCAAAAAGATTGTAATTATCCATATAAAGAATTATGCGGTTGCGGCGTTGGTTTTAAATTAATGCAGGCCTTAAGTGAAGAGCTAAAGCTTCCCGCAGAAACTTATCTAAAATACATTGATCTTGTTTCTGTCGCTATTGCTGCAGACATTGTTCCTATTATTGGAGAAAATCGTGTGCTTACATTTTATGGACTAAAAAAAGTGAACGAAAATCCTTCGGTTAGTTTAAAAGCATTGTTGAATCTTGCAGGCATGCAGAAGCATATTCACGTAAACAGTCTTGTATTCATTGTTGCGCCAAGAATTAATGCAGCCGGAAGAATGGACGACGCAAAGAAAGCTGTTCAATTGTTTATAGAAGAAGATTACGAAAAGGCACTTGAATATGCAGGCTTATTGCACAACGATAACACAGAAAGAAAAGAAGCCGATTCAACTATTACAGAGGAAGCGCTGGCAATAATTGATGGTGATATTATTTTAAAAGAACGGAAAACTACAGTTCTTTATAAAGATTATTGGCATAAAGGAGTAGTTGGAATTGTTGCTTCAAGATTAATTGAAAACTATTATCGTCCCACGGTTGTTTTAACCAAGAGCGGCGATGTAATTGCGGGTAGTGCACGCAGTGTTCCGGGTTTTAATTTATACGAAGCCATTCATGCATGCCGCGAACATTTAATTGGTTATGGCGGACATTTTGCGGCCGCAGGTTTAAGTATGAATGAAAATAAGTTGCCTGATTTTATTGATAGCTTTGAAAAAATTGTTGCTGAAACTATTCACGAAGATTTGCTTACGCCTGAGATTATTATAGATGCTGAACTTTCATTCAAGGAGATAAGTTTTCCATTCCTCAACATCGTTGATCAAATGGAACCGTTTGGCCCTGGTAATATGCGCCCTGTGTTTATTACACGTAACGTAAAAGATACAGGTTATTCAAAAACTGTAAAAGAACAGCATATCCGTTTTGTAGTGCAACAACATGATAAAATTTTTACGGGAATTGGTTTTAATATGGCAGACAAATTTCAATTGCTTCAAATGAATGCACAAGTAGACATCGTTTATACACTGGACATAAACGAATGGAACGGTGAGAGAACGATCCAGCTAAAGGTTATAGACTTTAGGGAATCTGCATAATCAAATTGATATCTATCTCATAAAAAACAAATCTTATTTTTGCCTCGAATGAAAATTGTTCATGTAACTGAAGCTTTCGAAGGTGGTGTAATTGAGTTTTTACGATGCCTTACCAACAGCACGCCTGATATTGAGCACACCATAATTTATGGACGTCATCATTTTTTTGAAAATGCATATAAGTCTTTCCCTGCAACTGTAAAATTTATTGCCTGGCCTGAAATAAATACAAAAATTTCGCCGCTAAAAGATTTAAGGGCACTTCAACATCTGATAAAAATTTTAAAAGCGCAAAAGCCTTTTGATGTTATTCATCTTCATTCTGCAAAGGCAGGAATATTAGGTAGAATAGCTGCGCGAAGAATTGGCCACAAAAAAGTTATTTATGCTCCGCATGGCGCAACTTTTTTACGCAAAGATGTTTCTGCATTTGCACGCTCTACGTTTGCAACCATTGAAAAAGTGGTAAGCATATTTCCTGCAAAAGTTATTGGCGTTTCCAAATCTGAAGCAGATGCTTACAGGCGAATTGGTATTAAAGCAAATCATGTAAACAACGGAAAGTTTTTTCCGGGCACATCAGAAAAAAAATATAACGGAGAAATTTTTACAATCGTAACTACAGGCCGTGCAATGCGTCAAAAAAATCCTGCATTATTTAACCAGGTCGCTTCTGCATTTACCGATAATCCTAAAGTGCAATTTATTTGGATTGGCGATGGTAATGAGCGTGATTTTTTATCATCGCCTAATATTGCCATAACAGGCTGGGTTGATAAAAGCGAAGTTGAAAAAAACCTGCAGCTTGCTGACCTGTATATATCGAGCGCATTGTGGGAAGGCTTATCATATGCAGTGCTTGAAGCTATGAGCATGCGGCTTCCTTTATTGCTTACAGATTGCCCCGGCAATAATGACCTTGTTGAAAATGGTATCAACGGATTTTTATATAACTATCCTGCACAAGCCATAGATTTTATTAATCAGTACATCAACAACCGTGAATTATTACATACACACGGGCAGGCATCTTTTAATATGCTGCAAACAAATTTTAGTGTTGAACAAATGGCGCAAGGCTACAGAGAAGTTTATAGTTCAATGTAGGTTGATTTAATACTCAATAAACAACAATCAGCATTCAATAATCAATCACATTGGATTTCGTTGAACATTGTTTTTGAATATTACGTGCTGAATAATTGTTTTAAATTTTGTATCTGTTTAACAACTGCACTGTATCATTCGCCATCGCCAAAACGTTTAGCCATTGCTTAAACTTCATGTATGAAGACAATTGGCTTTACACTTTTTATTACAACATTTTTTTTCACAACAACTGTTTATGCACAAGCTCCGTACAACCGTGCATTAGGTTTAAAATTTCCCGGCGGTCTATCAATCACGTATAAAAAATTTGTTGCAGATACGCGCAATGTTGAAGCGCAGCTTACTGCATGGCATAAAGGTTTTCGAGTTGCCGGTTTGTATGAATTTAATTTTTACACGTTTGATAATGTTCCTGAATTATCATGGTTTGTTGGTCCCGGTGCACATATCGGTTTTTGGAAATCAACCTATAAAAAAACTTATAACTCGCAGGTTGATGTTGGTGTTGATGGCATTATAGGCCTTGACTATAAAATTAAAAATGCACCGATTAATGTTAGTGCCGATTGGGAACCTGCTGTTACATTAGTTGGCTCTGCCGGATTTACACCGGCGTTTGGAGGCGTTGCTATTCGATACACTTTTTAAATAGTAATCACAAAAAAAATCAACATGCAGAAACTTATTATCGTCTTAAGTTTTGTTGTTTTTGCTGCAACATCATTTGCACAAAAAATGGCGCTTGGTTCAGGCTATAAAACCGCTGTCGGTTTAAAATATTATCCCGGTGCTATAACTGTAAAAAGTTTTATTAAGCAAGATGTAGCGCTTGAAGGCCTTGCATCTTTCTGGAATTATGGTACACGTGTTACAGGTTTGTACGAAATCACTAATAACGTAAATGGTGTTGATGGTTTGAAATGGTATGTTGGCCCAGGTGCACATATTGGTTTTTGGAATGATCACTGGAAAAATAAATATCCCACACGTGATGGCGGCGTTATGGCTGGCATTGACGGTGTGGTTGGGCTTGATTATAAAATAAATAATGCACCAATAGATGTAAGCCTTGACTGGCAACCATCTTTAAATTTTATTGGCTACAATTATTTCGAAGGCGGCTGGGGCGGAATCGGAATTCGATACGCTTTTTAATTAACTCATCTTCATTTTTTCTGCATCCCAGAGCATTACTTTGTTTTGAAAATAACTTTCGTTACAAGCTAAGCAAGGTGCTGCTGCCCTAAAACCAAATATCGGATCTTCCACAACAGGTGCGCCCGTTCTTACACTATTAAAGAAGTTGGTTAAATGGTCTAAATGCTCATTATAATTTTCAGGGGCTGCATAAGTTATATCATTCAGTTTGGGTTCAGCCTGGTCTTCAGCAGACCATTTTTTATTATAATCTGCAATCAGATCTTTTTGCATTTGGTTGGTATATGTATCAAGTGAATCCCATCCGCCAATGCCCGGTGCCTTACTCATTTTATGACGTTTAATGGTAAATCCATCATCATGCATTTCCATTACACCTTCTGTTCCTGATATTTTTGTAAAGCCCGTTTCACCTTCTCCGCTAACAAAATTTACACGCAATGTAACCTGGAAAGCAGGATGTTCAGGTGCTTCAGGATATTGCAAAACAGCCGTCATTACATCAGGTACATTTCTGCCATCTTTCCAATAAGTTAAGCCTGCAATTGAATAAATTTTTTCAGGGCCTTTTGCGCTGGTAATGAAATGCAAACCGCTTAATAAATGCACAAATAAATCACCTGCAACACCGGTACCATATTCGCGATAATTACGCCATCTGAAAAACCTATTTGGATCGTACGCAAATTTCTTTTCTGCAAATTCCTGGTAACGATCCCAATCAACAGTTTGCGGCGAGGCATCCAATGGAATTGTATATTGCCATGCACCCAATGCACTTTGCC
>JBDUBY010000130.1:0-8713 GCA_040003735.1 Parafilimonas sp. | reverse complement strand
CGCCAACAATTTCTCTTGTAGAAGTTAATAATCCGCCCGGCGTATTAAGATGTATCAATAAACATTCTGCTTTTTCAGCCTGCGCTTTTTCTATGCCTTTAATTATATATTCAGCAGATGCAGGATTTATGCTGCCATCAACCTGTATGGCAATTACTTTTTGTGCAAAAAGAAATGCCGGTAAAAGAAAATACGTTATAAAAAATAGTACCCGTTTCATACAATAATTTCTGTTATAAATTATTGAAAAATCAATAAATGTAATATACTGAAATAACGGGTGATTTTTGGAAAAGAAGTGTTACAATAAAAATAATATATAAGTGCTTATATAATTTGAAAGCGTAGAAACGCCAGTATTGTTATAATGTTCTATACAACAAATATAGCGCAGTATGAAAATTGTAACGTAAGTTATATATTGCGTATAAATTATTAAACCAAATTAAATATGAAAATTATTGCCTGCTTCGCATTGTTATTTTGCTTTTCGTGTAACACAACAACACAAGATCAGCAAACAACCCAAACATCATTACCTATGCAAGGCACATGGAAATTATTAACAGGAACATTGATTGAAAAAGGTGATACAACCGTTACAGATTATACAAAAGATAAATCGTTTATCAAGATTATTAACGATACGCATTTTGCTTTTTTAATGCATGATCTGAATAAAGGCAAAGATTCTGCTGAGTTCTCGTCCGGTGGTGGCGCTTACACATTAAACGACAGTGCTTATACAGAACATCTTGAATATTGTAACGACAGGCAGTGGGAGGGAAATGATTTTTCTTTTACCATTACTATAAACAATGATACACTTACACAAACCGGAATAGAAAAAATTGACAGCATTGGCGTAAACCGGTTGAATATTGAAAAATATGTACGGTTAAAAAATTGATTTCGTATTAATGCAAAGTTTTTTGCAAGAATTACTAAGGCTTTTTTAGAAGTGAAATTTCTGCAGCGATTTCTATTCACAATCTATACTTGTAAGTAAAGATGTATTATTAAACGTTAACGAGTCGGTATTTTTAAAAATCATTTTGCCATCCTTATCTTCTACATTTCCATAACCTTCAATAAAACCATTTGCTGTTTTTTTAAAAGCTACTTGCCGAACAGATATTGTGCCTTCACTCATAAACGTATAATTGGCAACAAGCAGGTTATCTTTTATGTTGCCTTGTATAGTACCAGTGTTTTTATCTTTTTCTGAAAGAGCATATAGTAAAGTTCCTGTTATCATTCCGGCTGAATCTTTTGTAATAAGTGAAATAGTATCGTTGTTTTTGATTGATCTGTAACAGTTGGTTATATTTCCTGTTTGTGGTTCTATATTTTCTTGTGTTTCTTGTGTTTGATTATTGCATGCAACAAAGCAGATAAGTAAACAGAAGACTGAAAGTGATTTTATAATCATTGAAATGAGATTTTAAAATGAAGAATAATTCAAACACCAAACTGCTTTAAATGATGATCGTAATGTTTGTAGTTTAAGATGCCCCATTCATCCAAAGTCATCCTGCCAAAGAACGGATGTTTGCGTTGCAGCAATGCGGTTTTATCTGTAGCGTATAATTTTTCAATAGATGCTTTTAATTCTTCCTGGCTTTTATAAAAGTCAGGTGAATGTTTTATAACAAAGCTGGGATCAGTAGGCAAACCCTTACTCATTTGTTCTGAAGCAAGCATGCGTTTCTTTGCTATTTTACCAAATAATTTTCCGAGAAATGTTTGCTGGCTGCCTATTTCTCCTGATGAAATTTTTGTTGGCACAATGCAATGCGCCAGCATTTGCGATACACTCATTTTGCCCCACATTGGTTTTGAATTTGGATGCAGTTGATCGATCCTGTTTATGATATCATTTTTGTCGTCAAGATTAAAAATGCTTTTCATGCAGTATTTTTTTGAAAGATGAAGCTATTTTAATTTACAATCAATACATAATAAAAAAGCCCTTTTGCAAGGGCCCTTTTGGTAAACATGTATTTATTTAGATAGGAAGCATGCTCATATATTTTGCATCGGCTTTTGCACTGTCCATTTCTGTTGTGTTATCATATCGTTCCTGCTCAACAATAAAATATTCCATGCCGTTTGCTTTTAAATCTTTAACCATGGCAGGATAATTTATCGAGCCTTCGCCCAAAGTACAGGAAGCATCTTCTTCAGTTGAATTTTTTATCCTGTCTTTAACATGGCCAAGCCTGAAACGGTTCTTATATTTTTTTGAATACGCAACAGGATCAGCACCTGCAGTTACAACCCAATAAATATCCATTTCAAAAATCACATTGCCTTTATCTGTGTTGTTGATTAGGATATCTAAAGGAACTTGACCGTCTATGGGTTTAAAAATTGCATCATGATTATGATAACCAACTTTCAATCCATTCTTTTTGCAAATTTCCCCGCAAGCATTGAAGCGGTCGGCAAGTTTTTTATAATCATCAACTGTTTTTGATCCGGCTTCGCCAGGCAATATCAAAAATTTTAAACCTGCGGTTGCTGCATCAGCAGCCTTCTTTTCAAATGAAGCATTGTAAACATCGTTGAAGTGGCTCGACAAAGCATCCATTCCAAGATCATTTACATACTTTTTAAAATCAGTTGGCGTCATTCCCCAAAACATTCCTGTGCTTCCTTCAAAGCTTTCTATTTGCGTATAACCAAAGGAGGCTATTTGTTTCAAAACACCTTTCGGATCTTTTGCCAAGGCATTTTTTACACTCCATAATTGTAAGCCATAATTTTTAAGTTTTGCATTGCCTGCAAACAATTCATTCCTGCTTAATAAACCTGCGGCCGTTAATAAACCTGTGGCTTGTATAAATTTTCTTCTTGATACTGACATTATTTGTTTTTTAGATTAATATTCTATGTTGCCCATGCTTTATCGCCTTTGTTATAAGGAATACATCCTTCATATTTACCCGGAACTGCGATGTAACGCAGTGCTTGTGTGGCGCCGGGTTTTGAAGTAAAGAATCCCCAAAGCGTTAACTGTTTTATCATACCGAAGTAATGCGGGTCATCAGCTTTATCTCTTTTGTAAGTGCCTGCATTTTGTTCAAGTTTACGTTGATGTCTTTCATCGTCCGTCATCTTACTGTTTTTATCTGATAACTCTTTATCACGGTCTTTTGACTCTTTATCAAGACCAACTAAAAGATCATGTTTTTGATTTGCATCAAGATCCATGAAAGATTTATCAAATTTCTTTTTAGATGCATCGTTTAGTTTGCCGATGCCATCTGTAAAAACACGCTGGTCATCTTCGGTATAACAATCGGTAACAATTGTTTTCATGAACTGGCCAATTTGTGCAGCTTTTGCGCCGGGTGATGCGGCTGTTGTAGGCAAAATAGTATCACCTACTTCATCCAGCAATGCAATATCATCGGCAGCAAAAAGGCCATCTTTCTTCGGTGTTGTTTTGCAACCGGAAAGAAACGCTTCAGCGCCAATAATAGTACCGCCGAAAATAAGCGCAACTCGTGATAAGGCTTGTCTTCTATCCATAAATATTTATTTTTAAAATGAATTTTTATTTTTTATTTCTGATGTGTGACTTTAACTATTTATCAATATTTAAAGTTCTTTATTTTTTAAATGATGTTTTGATTTAATTCTATCATTCCATAAATCTAAAGATCACAATCTCTTTTACATCATACATCAATAATCTTACATCAGACATTTTCTAAATATTTCCTTTCTTTAATTCCTCTACTGCATGGTTAGCTGCTCTCGCCGTCATTGCCATGTAAGTTAATGATGGGTTTTGACATGCACTTGAAACCATGAATGCTCCATCCGTTACAAAAACATTTTGTGCGTCCCAAACCTGGTTCCATTTATTCAGCACAGAAGTCTTGGGATCATTGCCCATTCTCGCCGTACCCATTTCATGAATGCCATCGCCAATTTCATGGCCGTTATCCCAGGATGAAATATTTTTTACACCGCTTGCTTCCATCATAGCAATAGCTTCATCTTTCATAGCCTTTCGCATTTTCAATTCATTATCTTTTAGCTCTGCATCCATTGCTAAAACAGGCAAACCCCATTTATCTTTTTTACTTTTGTCCAACGATATTTTGTTTTCGTGATGCGGCAACAATTCACCAAAACCAGTCATTCCAATTGTCCAGCCACCGGGCTCAGTTAATGCATCTTTATACGCACCACCGATGCTCATTTCAGCAACGCTTCGGCTCCAGCCTTCACGTGTTCCGCCACCCTGGTATCCAAAGCCACGAAGAAAATCTCTCTTATCATCAAACAAATTTGCAAAGCGAACAATGTAAAAACCATTTGGTCTTCTGCCATAATAATATTTGTCTTCATAACCATCAATCGTTCCACTTGCACCAACATTATAATGATGATCCATGATGTTATGACCAAGCTCTCCGCAACTGCTTCCTAAACCATCAGGCCAAACATCTGTTGCAGAATTCATCAGCACCCATGCGCTGTTTAACGCAGACGCATTTACAAAAACTATTTTGGAATGATATTGATATGTTTGATTATTCTCAGCATCCAACACTTCTACACCGGTTGCTTTTTTTGTGTCTTTATCATACAAAATTTTGGTAACGATACTCCATGGCCGCATAGTTAAATTTCCTGTTTTTAAAGCTGCAGGAAATGTTGAAGACTGTGTGCTGAAGTAAGCGCCGAATGGGCAACCTTCCCAACAACGATTCCTGAATTGACAATTGGTTCTGCCAGGGAAAGGTTTTGTAATGTTTGCGCTTCTGCCAATGATCATACTGCGGTTAAACTTTTCTTTTAATCGTGCTGCTACATCTTTTTCAACACAGGTCAAATCCATTGGCGGCATAAAATGCCCATCAGGTAATTGCGGCAAACCGTCTGTTGAACCGCTTACACCAATAAAATCTTCAACATGATTATACCATGGTTCAATATCTTTATAACGGATAGGCCAGTCAATTGCCCAGCCATCTTTTGCATTTGCATTAAAATCAAAATCGCTCCAGCGATAACTTTGTCTTCCCCATAAAATGGAACGACCGCCAAACTGGTAAGCACGCCACCATTTAAATGGTTTTACTTCAACATAAGGCGCTTCAACATCGTTTGCCCAATAATCAATAATGGGTTCATACGTTCCCCATGTGCGTGCAATAACTGGATGACGTTTTAATTCATCTTGTGTAACGCGGCCGTGATGCGGAAACTCCCATGGATCCTGGTTGGCTGATTTATAATCTTTGATGTGTTCAAAATTTCGTCCACGCTCAAGCATTAAAACCTTCAACCCTTTTTCCGTAAGTTCTTTTGCAGCCCATCCACCACTAATTCCACTTCCAATTACAATAGCATCAAAAGTATTTTGCTGTTGCGCTTTGTTGTTGATATGTAAAGTGTCGCCCATTTTATTATTTCTGATTTGGTGATGTCTGATTTATGATTTGTTTCCTTTCAATCTACAATACAATTTTCAAAATCTATAAATCTGCAATCATAAAATTTAGTTTAGTGAATCAATTTGACGTTCTGATAAATCAGACATCAGCAAATCCCTACATCAGACATTCCCTTTCTTCATTTCTTCCACAACATAATTACATGCTCTTGCGGTTAACGTCATATACAAAATACTCGGACTTTGATTGCCAGTACTTGCCATACACGCGCCATCTGTTACAAAAACATTTTTGCAAGCATGTAATGCATTCCATTTATCAAGCATAGATGTTTTTGCATCTGCACCCATTCTACATCCGCCCATTTCATGAATATCTAAACCGGGCGCTTGTTTACTATCTCTGTGTTCAATATTTTTTACACCTGCTTTGGTAAACATTTCTTCTGTTTGCACAAAAAAATCATTCAATAATTTTTCATCATTATCATCATATTCCACGGAAGTAATTAATTGCGGAATGCCCCATTCATCTTTCTTATCTGTACTTAAACGCACATGATTTTTTTCTTTCGGAATTGTTTCGCCCTGCAAGTATGCGTACACATTCCATGGGCCGGGCTCCGTCATAGATTCTTTATATTCTGCGCCAATTTGTTGCGGACAGTTTTCTCCATTATTTCTATCCCGATGAGCGCCTGCATAGGTTGTGTATCCGCCTACGAAATCTGCATCAATTTTATGCAGGTTACGATAGTTCGCGATGATGGCATCCGTAGGATTTCGGCCATAAAAATAAGTATCATCAAAACCATCAATGGTGCCGTTTATCCAACCGCGGTAATTTTGAAAACAGATATATTTTCCAAGAAGGCCACTATCATTTCCCAAACCATTTGGAAAACGGCTTGATGTAGAATTGAGCAGAATTAAATTGCTGTTTAAAGCAGAGCCGTTTACGAAAATTACTTTTGCGAAATATTCGGTTGCCTGCTTTGTGTTAGTATCGATGACACGGACGCCGCTTGCTTTTTGTTTTTGTTCATCATATATAATTGAATGAACAACAGAGAACGGGCGAATAGTAAGATTGCCTGTTTTTTCAGCCCACGGTAATGTGGATGAATTAGAACTGAAATATCCACCAAAAGGGCATCCTCTTGTACAAAGATTTCTTGCCTGGCATTTTCCTCTTCCCTGGTCGAGATGTATTTGATTTGGTTGCGTTAAATGGGCCCATCTCGCATGAACAAAATAGCGATTGCCATAATTTTTTAAGATACTTTCTTTTAAGTGTTGTTCAACACAATTCAATTCAAATGGCGGAAGAAATTCGCCGTCGGGCATTGCTTCCAATCCATCTTTATTGCCACAAACTCCAATAAATTTTTCTACATGCGAATACCACGGCGCAACATCTTCATATCGTATCGGCCAATCCCAACCGTAATCAAAACGTAGCGGGCCGGTAAATTCAAAATTGCTCCAGCGTTGCGTGCATCTTCCCCAGGTTAAACTTTTGCCGCCAACCTGGTAACCGCGAATCCAGTCAAAAGGTTTTTCCTGTATGTAAGGATGTTCTTTATCTTTTACAAAAAAATGCGCTGCCGTTTCATCAAAAGCATAACATTTTGAGACAACAGGATTTTCTTCTTTATCTTTCTCAGGTAATGCCCCGCGATGCCTGAATTCCCATGGCGCTAATGTTGCCGTTGGATAATCTTTGATATGTTTTACGTCGCGGCCACGTTCTAATACTAAAGTTTTTAATCCGAGTTCGCATAATTCTTTTGCAGCCCAGCCACCACTTATGCCACTGCCAATAACAATTGCATCGTACGTGTTCTTTTGAACACCGCCAGAATTAATATGTAAAGTAGAATCAGGCATAACAAAAATTCTGATTGCTGATTTAAGGATGTCTGATTTGTTGTAATTCAATTAGTTTTATAAATCACAAAATCTCCAAATAAGTAATTTTTTAAAATCAAACATAAGACATCAAAAAATCAGACATTTTTATACATTTCCTTTCTTCAATTCACTTACTGCATAGTCTGCTGCACGTGCAGTAAACGCCATATAAGTAAGTGATGGATTGCAGCAATTTGAGCTTACCATAAATGCGCCATCTGTTACAAAAACATTTTGTGCATCCCAAACCTGGTTCCATTTATTTAATACAGATGTTTTTGGATCTTTGCCCATGCGTGCTGTACCCATTTCATGAATGCCACGGCCAGGTGTTCCATCTCCATCAAAACCATTTACATTTTTCACACCTCCGATTGTAAGCATTTCAATAGCATCATCTTTCATGTCTTTACGCATCTTTAATTCATTCTCTCTTAATTCACAATCTATAGCAGGCACATTTAAGCCCCATTTATCTTTTTTCGTTTTATCAAGTGTTACTACATTTTTATGATCTGGCAGCATTTCACCAAAACCACCCATGCCCATTGTCCAGTTTCCCGGTTCGGTTAATGCATCTTTAAATGCGCCACCAATTTGCATTTCGGCTATTTCACGGCTCCAGCCTTGCCTGCTGCCGCCACCCTGGTATCCAAAGCCACGCAGGTAATCTCTTTTATCACCAAAATAATTTCTATAGCGTGGAATGTAAACACCATTTGGTCTGCGTCCATAATAATATTTGTCTTCATAACCGTCAACCATACCTGAAGCACCAACCCCTAAATGATGATCCATTAAATTATGACCAAGCTCACCGCTGCTGCTGCCCAAACCATCGGGCCAAACATCAGTAGCTGAGTTTAATAAAACCCATGCAGAATTTATAGTGGAAGCATTCAGAAAAACAATTTTTGCTTTATATTCATAGGTTTGATTATTCTGTGCATCTAATATTTCTACGCCGGTTGCTTTTTTTGTATCCTTATCATATAAAATCTTTGTTACAATACTCCATGGGCGCACAGTTAAATTACCTGTTTTCATGGCTGCCGGTAACGTTGATGATTGTGTGCTGAAGTAACCACCAAACGGACAACCTAACCAACATTTATTTCTATATTGACAATTGGTTCTTTCCTGAATAGGCTGTGTAATATTTGCAGTGCGTCCCATAATCATCGCCCTGCTGCCTTTATAATGATCTTTAATTCTTGCAGCAACATCTTTTTCAACACAAGTCATATCCATTGGCGGCATAAAATGGCCGTCTGGTAATTGGGGTAAGCCATCATTATTACCGCTGATGCCCGCAAATTTTTCAACGTAATCATACCATGGTTCAATTTCTTTATAGCGTACCGGCCAGTCAACTGCAATGCC
>JBDUBY010000103.1:0-2606 GCA_040003735.1 Parafilimonas sp. | reverse complement strand
GTTGCCGCAACATAAAAGAGTACAACGAGAAATTTGTAAACCGCAAACTGAACCCACAAAAAGGCCACGAGTTCTTACCATTTATTGTTTTGGTGATTGATGAATTTGCAGATCTTATCATGACTGCGGGCAAAGAAATTGAAATGCCAATTGCACGTTTAGCGCAGCTTGCAAGAGCTGTTGGTATTCATTTAATTATTGCAACGCAGCGGCCTTCTGTAAATATTATTACCGGAACAATTAAGGCAAATTTTCCTGCGCGTATTGCATTTAAAGTATCTTCTAAAATTGACAGCCGCACAATTTTAGATACCGGCGGCGCAGAACAATTAATTGGTAAAGGCGATATGCTGATAAGTTATAACGGCGAAATTACACGTGTGCAATGTGCGTTTGTTGATACGCCCGAGGTGGAAAAAATATGTGAATTCATCGGCGATCAGCAAGGTTATCCGCAGGCATATCAATTACCGGAATATACAGATGAAAAAGAATTGGAAGGCAAGGATTTTGATCTCAGTGACCGCGATGCATTGTTTGAAGATGCAGCAAGATTAATTGTTCAAAACCAAATGGGAAGCACATCGCTTATTCAACGTAGAATGAAACTTGGTTATAACCGCGCAGGCAGGTTAATGGATCAATTAGAACAGGCCGGAATCGTTGGTCCAAACCTTGGCAGTAAGGCAAGAGATGTAATTGTAAAAACAGAAAGCGAGTTAAATGAAATTTTAGATACTATTAATAGATAAAATTTAATTAGTAATACGAGTGTTTAAATTCATTAAAAAGATTTTTACTAAAAAGAAAATAACTGATGAATTGGATATTGCATCTAGTCTAATTCTAAATTTAGTAGATTCAGAGCATATTCAAACAGTCGAATTAAACAATGAAATAAAAAAAGATAACTGTAAAATAGAACCATCAGTAGTATTAAAAGAAGAAACTGAGATTGATGCTGTAAAACTTACGAACAGTTATGAACCAACACTTGATTTAAGCAATTATAAATATCCTTCACTCGATTTATTAGAAGCACATGGCAGTGAAAAAATTGTACATGACCCAAACGAACTTGAAGCAAACAAGAACCAGATCATTTCAACTTTAAAAGATTATGATATACAAATTCAGCGCATCAGCGCAACGGTTGGGCCAACGGTAACGTTGTATGAAATTCTGCCTGCACCTGGTGTTCGCATCAGTCGTATAAAAAATCTGGAAGATGATATTGCATTGAGTTTGGCTGCGCTTGGCATTCGTATCATCGCGCCAATTCCTGGTAAAGGAGCAGTTGGTATTGAAGTGCCGAATGTGCGCAAGACAGTTGTGAGCATGAAGACATTGCTTTCATCAGAAAAATTTCAAAACAATAATTTTTCATTGCCGATTGCCATCGGCAAAAAAATCGATAACGAAAATTTTATTGTTGATCTCGCAACTATGCCGCACTTATTAATGGCAGGTGCAACAGGCCAGGGAAAATCTGTCGGGATTAATACGTTGCTTGCTTCATTGCTGTATAAAAAGCATCCATCACAATTAAAATTCATTTTAATGGATGTGCACAGATTAGAATTTGGTTTATATAGAAATATTGAGAAACATTTTCTCGCAAAACTTCCGCACGAAGAAGACCCAATCATCACAGATTCAAAAAAAGCCATAATTACTTTAAATGCGTTGGCAACATTGATGAATATACGTTATGATCTTTTAAAAGAAGCAAGTTGCCGCAACATCAAAGAGTACAACGAAAAATTTGTTGAGCGTAAACTGAATCCACAAAAAGGCCATGAATTTTTACCATTTATTGTATTAGTGATTGATGAATTAGATGAATTCTTAAAAAGCGAGAAAAAAGAAATTGAATCAATACTTGAAAGGATAACGATGCTGGGAGCAAAAGTTGGAATTCATTCCATAATAGCTGTTCAAAGACCTTCTGCTAATATAGTATCTGGAACGTTGAAATCTAATTTTCAAACAAGAATAGCATTTAAAACTTCTTCAAGAATTGATAGTGATATAATAATTGAACAATCAGGTGCAGAACAATTAATTGGTAAAGGCGATATGCTGATAAGTTATAACGGTGAAATTACACGTGTGCAATGTGCGTTTATTGATACGCCCGAGGTGGAAAAAATATGTGAATTCATCGGCGATCAGCAAGGTTATCCGCAGGCGTATCAATTACCGGAATATACAGATGAAAAAGAATTGGAAGCTAAGGGCTTTGATTTAACCGATCGTGATGCATTGTTTGAAGATGCCGCAAGACTAATTGTTCAAAACCAAATGGGTTCAACATCATTAATACAAAGAAGAATGAAACTGGGTTATAACCGTGCCGGCAGGTTAATGGATCAATTAGAACAGGCAGGAGTTGTAGGCCCAAATCTTGGCAGTAAGGCAAGAGATGTAATTGTAAAAACAGAAGGTGAGTTGCAGGAACTGCTTGATATAATAGGTTAGATTCTTTTACATATAATTGAAAAATTAAAGCCTGACTTTTTTTAGCCAGGCTTTAAAATGTGTATAAGAAAAATTTAGAAAGAACTTATAGCGCGCACATTTAAAGTAAACGTTTTATTATCTTT
>JBDUBY010000310.1:0-8728 GCA_040003735.1 Parafilimonas sp. | reverse complement strand
GTAACCAGCTTTGGTAAAGGCATTAAACTGCCGTTGCGTCGCAACACTGCAGCGATACGAACGCTGCTGAGCTTAAGTGATTATATTCGAATAACGTTTTCAAGATTTTTGTAACGTTTATGTTTAAAAGCTCTTTGCATTTGAAACACACAAGTTGATTATCATTCATCAGTACAAGTGTGCGACGCAAGGGACGATGCCAATAGTTCCTTAGCTGGCCTCCACAAAATTTCTTCTCCACTTGTTGTAAATATTAAAAATATTTACAACGTTAATCAGTCAAAATTAAGGCATTGTTCTTAATGATATGATATAATTTGATGGTGAGTGAGTGAAAGAGCATTTTAGCGTTGGCGTTGCGTTCTATATAATACACCGCTTTATTTAGCTCTTGGATGATTGCCTGTTGGTGATGTGCAGACGCAATATTATTAAGGCGTTGCGCAAAATCATTTTCAGTTTCAGCAATGGAAATTGCATTGTTGCTGCCAAAACGAATGTGAATGCTTTGCTGCAGCAAATGAATAAAATAAAGCAAAAACTGCTTTTGCTTTTCGCGGCCAAGCTTGCTTATTTCGTCAATCCATTTTACTTGCGCAGATGGGCCGTTTTTTAAAATGGTATTCAGCCATTCGCGCAAAAGTGATTGCCAGTCTTCTGATGCGTTTTGCAAAAGTTGCAATGCTTCACGATAATTGCCTTGCGCAATAGCAGCGGTTTGCTGCGCTTTATCGCGATCGATGTTTCCACGTTTAACTAAAGATTCAGTTATATCTTTTGTTTCTAATATGCTCAATTTTACTAACTGGCAGCGACTTAAAATAGTGGGCAAGATCAGGTCTTCATTTTCTGCCACAAGAATAAATAATGTATCGGCCGGCGGCTCTTCAATCAATTTCAATAATTTATTTCCTTCCTTGCCAAGATATTCCGGCATCCAAAGCACTAAAATTTTATACGGACTTTCAAAACTTTTTAAGTTGAGTTTATGAAGAATATCATTGCATTCTTCTGATGTAATATTTCCCTGTTTATTTTCTGCGCCAATGAATTGCAACCAATCATAAACATTTCCATAAGCGTATTGCTGAATAAACTCACGCCATTCAGTTATATAATCTGTGCTAACCGGTTTATCACCTGGTTTTTTTGGAATTACAGGATACGAAAAATGAATATCAGGATGCACATAATTATTAGCTTTTGAAAATGCATTCTGCTTTTGCATAAATCCATCTGCTTCTTCAACAGTTTTTGGAAACACAGGTTTTATTTCTTCAACAGGTTCGCCAAATAAAGACGGACCTGCATTTTGTTTAGCTGATGATGGCAACAAACTAATGTATTGCGAAAACGCTAATGCAAGCGGTAATGCGCCACTACCTTCTTTACCTAAAAAAAGTAAAGCATGGCTTAAGCGGTTTTGTTGCACCATTTCTAATAAATGCTGCTTTGTATTTTGCTGGCCAATTACATCTGCGAACAACATGTTGCGAAGATAGAGCGTTGTAAGTTTTGAGTGGTAAGTTATAAGTTCTTTGATGTTTGATTGTTCACCATTCACGTTCTATCTTGCATTAAATGTTTTACCTTGACTATTGCTGAATTATATAAAATTTACTTAGCACATCCATATATACATACAGACACAAGAAAACTTAAAGCAGGTGATATTTATTTCGCTTTGAAAGGTGGCAACTTCAACGGCAACCATTTTGCTTTACAGGCTTTAGAACTTGGTGCAGCTTATGCTGTAATTGATGAAGGTATTGATGCAACAAATAACAAATTAATTAAAGTTGACAATGTTTTAGAAACATTGCAACAACTTGCAAAATTTCATCGCGAACAATTTAAAATTCCTTTTATAGCCATTACAGGAAGTAATGGAAAAACAACAACGAAAGAGTTGATACATGCTGTGCTTTCATCAACATATAAAACGTATACAACTGAAGGTAATTTAAACAATCATATTGGAGTTCCGTTAACCATTTTAAAAATTAAGCATGATGCAGAAATGGCGGTGATAGAAATGGGCGCAAATCATCAAAAAGAAATTGAAAGTTATTGTGTGGTTGCACAGCCAACACATGGAATTATCTCAAACATTGGTAAAGCTCACTTAGAAGGTTTTGGTGGTGTTGAAGGCATAAAAAAAGGCAAAGGCGAATTATATGATTTTCTGCGCAGTAATAATGGAATTGCTTTTGCTTTTGATGATTATGATTACCTGCATGAAATGAGCGAAGGCATTCATGAAGTAATTTGGTACGGAACAAAGAATGGAGTTGTTGTTGGCAATATAAACACATCCGAACCTTTTTTAGAAGTTACGATAAATAAAGGCACATCATTTAAAGCAATAAAAACACATCTTGTTGGTGATTATAACTTACCAAATATTTTATGTGCTGTAACAATTGGAAAATATTTTAATGTGCCTGATGATAAAATACAATCATCACTTGAAAATTATATTCCTTCAAACAGCCGTTCGCAATTAATAGAAATTGGTAACAATAAAATTATTCTTGATGCATACAACGCTAACCCAAGCAGCATGAAAGCCGCAATTGAAAATTTTGCGCATATTCATTCAAACAATAAAATAGTATTGCTTGGCGGCATGATGGAATTAGGCGAAGAAAGTGTTCGTGAACATGAAAATCTTTTGCACCTTATTAATAAATGCAATTTTAAAGATGTTATACTTGTCGGCGGAGATTTTAAGAACGCTCATGGATCTTATATATATTTTGATAATGCAGAAGAAGCTGCTGCATACATTAAACAACAAAATTTTCAGCATAGTTATTTTCTTATCAAAGGCAGCCGCAGTGTGGGAATGGAAAAGATTTTGAATGCATATAAAGTTGAATAACTTTGCAGGTTGAAATATAGTAATGAGCGTTGATAAACCATCTTATCTTTTAAGTGTACTTTCTAATCGTTGCCCGCGTTGCAGGCGGGGTGAAATTTTTGAAACAAAAAATGCTTATGCACTCAAAGGCAACAGGTATATGAAAATGCATGCACATTGCCCATTGTGCGGCCAGGTCACAGATTTGGAAGTTGGTTTTTATTATGGAACGGGTTATGTAAGTTATTTCCTAACTATTTTCTTATCGGCAGTATCTTTTGTGCTGTGGTGGATTCTTATTGGTATTTCTGTTGATGATGACCGCGTTTTTTGGTGGCTAGGTATAAATACTGTTGTCTTGGTTTTTTTGCAACCGCCATTAATGCGTTTTTCCAGAACGTTATGGTTAAGCTGGTTTGTAAAATACGATTCTAACTGGGAAAAAGAAAAGGCATTGGAACCAGAGCGCATTATAAAAGAACATATGGGAAACTGGTAACTTTACTTCTCATGTTGCCATTATTTATCTGGCAACAATTAATTGCAAGCTTGTTTTGTTTTTTCCATCGTCACACACCAATGTATAATTACCCGCTTTACAATTTTGCAAGCTGATCTTTTTCTGTAAAATGTTTGCCTCCATTTTTTCCTGTATTAAAATATTACCCGCGCTGTTATATATTTTAATGATAGAACCTGTTTTATTTTCAGCCAACTTAATTGTGCAATATGCAGTAGCAGGATTTGGATAAACAGAAACAGAATTTATTGAAGCACTATTTTTCAGGTTGCTGTTATCTGCCGCGAACCCAATTGCCGGCACTGCGATTTTATAGATGCTTCTACCATAAGTTGAGGCATAAAGAAATCTTGAATTTACAGCGAAGTTTAAAGTGGAAACAACAACAGAAGGCATTTTAGTTCCAAGCTTTATCCAATTAACTCCACCATTCAAACTATAATAAACACCAATATCAGTAGCAAGATATAACAGGTTTGAACGAGTAGGATCAATCTCAAGATCATTTACAGGCACCTGCGGAAGATCGTTTGAAATTCTCGTCCAGGTTGCGCCTGCATTTGTAGTTTTATAAATATGTGCATCTGTAAACCCATAACGAAAACCACTAAACCCAACGTAAACAATTTCAGGATTTGTTCTATCCGTTTTAATAAATGTCGTCCATAAAACAGGCAAACCTGTTGTAATTTTTTGCCAGTTGGTGCCGCCGTTTTTTGTTACATAAACCTGCCCGTCATCGCTGCCACTATAAATATAATTATTGTTGGTTGGCGCAACGGCAAGCGTAGTTACCGTTCCAAAATTTCCGCTGCCGCTTCCGTTGGTTAAGTCTCCACTTATAGCAGTCCATTTGTTTTGGGAGGGATTAAATTTATATACTTTGTTGGTGCCCATATATCTTATGGCCGGGTTTACCGGATCGAGACGAATCGGGCATCTCCAGTTAAACCTGTCTGAACCACCAATACCATTTGTTGTAATATTTAAACCTCCATACTGCGATGAATAAGTTTCTGTTTTATCGGTAGGATTTACTCTTATCTCAACACCATCGCCACCGCCAAAAGATTGCCATGCCGTTATAGCTTGTGTTGATGTTCGCCCAAAACTATTATCCTGAAATGCTGCGCTTATAGATTTTTCATCTGCTTTGTACACATCAAAATCATATACCTGGGTATTTGGCAAATTGCGGAATGTAATATTCGTTAAAGCGTTTGTTGAAGTGTAAAGGCCGCCATCATTTCCAATTACTACTTTTTGATTATTGGTTGGATGAATGCAAACAGCATGCTGATCAACATGCGATGAACCTGCAACTGTTTGCCAGCTTGTGCCGCCATTTGTTGTACGGTATAAATTAAAATCACTGTAATAAACTATGTTTTCGTTTGTTGGATGGCATTTAATTCCGCCGAACCACCATGTATATGTAGTTGCTCCAAAAACGCCGTTTGAAATTGTGGTAAAATTTGTTCCGTTGTATTTATAAATTGCTCTGAAAGAACCGTCTTTATTTGCCATGCTTACATACAATAAATTAGCATTGGTTGGCGGGATACCAATAGTAATTTTTCCGCGGTTAGCATCATCTGTAAATAATTTGGTCCAGTGTGTGCCGCCATCTGTTGACTTGAATAAATTACTTGTAATACCTCCGTAAATGCGCACATCAGGCCGTGAGATTCTTTCCCAGGTTGCAGCATATAAAGTATTTGCATCAACAGGGCTAACAGCAACATCGTTTACAGAAGTAGAATCAGAAATATATAAAACTCTTTTCCATGTAGCGCCGTTATTGGTTGATTTATATAACCCTTTATTAGTATTTTTTTGGTAAATATTTCCAACAGCAGCTACATAAATTATATTGCTGTTTGTTTTGGCTACAGCAACTTTTCCAATTGTACCAACGCTGTCAAGGCCAATATTTTTCCATGTGTGGCCTGCGTTTATTGATTTATAAATTCCGTTTCCATCGTATGTTATGGAACCGCCACCAGTATTTGGTTCACCAGTTCCTGCATAGATTGTACTATCGTGATTCGGATCAATTTCAATGTCGCCAATTGCAAGATAAGGCTGCTTATCAAAAATCGGCGTCCACGTTGCACCAAAATCTGTACTGGCAAAAATGCCTCCGCTTGCACTTCCGGCATAAATCATATTTTCGTTATTGCGCGGCATTTCAATATCAGTAATTCTGCCGCCGATATTTGCCGGCCCAATTAATTGCCATTTTGGAAGTGCCGATGTTTTAGAAAACGATTCCTGCTGCAACTCATCATACTCAAATCTTCTTGCAATTGCATTTTTTACTTCCTGCGGTATAGTGCCATAATGCATATTGCGGATGGCGAAATAGTCAACATCAGGATCTCTTTCTGTTTCATCTTCGCCTTCTTTTTTATTGCATGAAAGAAACAGAGAAGCGGCGAGAATAAACATACAAGCAAGCGATAAAAACGATACGATTTTTTTTATCATTTTAGCAGTCGTTTCCATACAATTAATTTAAAAAGTAAATAGAAATATTGTTGCAATGGAATTAAGATAATCTCAAACAGGCAATTACATTGTTGAACTAAAGGTAAGATTGCGTTTTATTATTTCCTTTTTAATAATAAGATTACAAACGACGTATCATTTTACTTTTATCATAATTACATTTAAAAACTTATTATAATTTAGAATATCAAACTACCTCATGAGAAAAGCTATTTTAATTATTGCTCTTGTAATTTTTTCGTTTATTACACATGCGCAAAATGAGTTATCCGGCGTTATTCGCGATTCACATACGCATGCCGTTTTAAGCAATGTACTCATTCATATTCCCGATATTAAAATGAGCAGGCTTTCTGATGCTGAAGGAAACTATTCATTTAAAAATATTGCTGAAGGAACTTATCTTATTGAAATTGATTTTACTGGATATACAACTAAACTGGAAACAGTTGTTGTAAAGGGTTTAAAAAAACAAGATTTTTCGATTGATTTTTCGTTTAAAGAATTGCAGCAGGTAAATGTAACTGGTGTAATTTCAGCAACCGACAAACAAAAGAATCCTTATTCAGTTGAATCATTTAATTACACTGACATTCTTCAAAATTCTTCAACAAATGTGATTGATGCAATTGCGAAAGTGCCAGGCGTTTCTGCAATTACAAGTGGCCAAAGCATTTCGAAACCTGCGATACGCGGCCTAGGTTACAACCGTGTGTTAACTATAAATAATGGTGTTGAATTGGTTGACCAGGCATGGTTTGATGAGTTTGGCATTGAAGCAGATGCTAATGCGGTAAACAGGTACGAGATATTAAAAGGTCCGGCGTCGCTGGCGTATGGTTCTGATGCAATTGCAGGCGTAATAAATCTTATTCCTGAAGAGCCGCTTGCTGAAGGAGAAAGCAAAGGAAAAATATTAATGAACTATCAAACCAACAATGGAATGACAGATAACATGCTGCAAATTGGCGGAACAAAAAACGGCATTTCATGGAGCGGAAGAATTGATAACACAATGGCGCATGCTTATAAAAATAAGTTTGATGGTTATGTATTGAATTCGCAATTCAGTAATTTTAATGTTGATGGAACTTTGGGTGTTCACCGCAACTGGGGATACAGCCAGATACATGCAAGCTATTTTTATTTGCATCCCGGAATTGTTGACGGCACAAGAGATTCTGCAACGGGCAAGCTTGCACAAATTGTTTCTTATCCAGATTTAAATAACGGAGAACCAACGTATGAAATACCAACAGCGCAACAGCAAAAATCTTATACACCTTTAATAATTTATCAAAAAATAAAACATACAATACTGGTTTGGGATAATAGCATTGCTTTAGGTAATGCACGTATTACAGGAATATTTTCATGGCAAAAAAATCAGCGACAGGAACATAATGATCCAACAATACCAGATGTTGCAGATATCTATTATTCATCAAATGCATTAACCTATGATGTGCGATACATTTCTGCTGAAAGAAATGGTTTTAATTTTTCAACCGGCTTAAATGGTGTGTATCAATCTTCAAAAAGTTTAGGAACGTTATTGTTGATTCCTGATTATAATTTCTTCCAGGTTGGAGCATTTGCAATCGCAAATAAAAAAATAAATAATCTTAACTTAAGTGGCGGTATTCGCTTCGATACAAGAATATTTAACGGCCTCGATCATTGGGTTGATTCAACAACACAGGCGCCTGTAAAATCAAATGCTGTAAATGCGTTACATGAATTTACAGGATTTAATTCCAAATTTTATGGCTTCTCTTTTAGCTTTGGCGGCGCTTATAATTTTACAAAAAATATTTTTGCAAAAGCAAATATTGCCAGTGGTTGGCGTGCGCCAAATGTTGCAGAATGTGCTGCAAACGGCGTGCATGATGGAACTGTTGTATATGAAATAGGAGAGCACGATCTTAAACCAGAAACGAGCCTTGAAGAGGACTTTGCATTTGGAATTAATTCAAAAGATATTAGCCTTGAAATTGATGCCTTCAACAACAATATTAGCCACTTTATTTATGCAGAGGGATTGCAAAGCATATTTGGCGGAGATTCTATAAATAATTCACTTAACGCAGCAGGGTTAGGCGCGGCACCAGTGTATAAATTTACTGATGGTAAAGCGCAATTATATGGCGGCGAAATAAGTGTAAATGTTCATCCATCATCAATAAATTGGATAGAATTAAACACTTCTTTAAGTTTAGTTTATGGAGGTTTAAAGAATGTGCCTGATTCGGTAAAATATCTTCCTTTTGTGCCGCCTGCGAGAATTACTGCAGGCTTAAAATTCAATTTGAGTGATATTGGTAAAGTAGTTAAACATGCTTATTTCAAAGTTGATATGCTTAGCTGTTTTCAGCAAGATCATGTGTATTTGCAAGATGCTTTTTACAGCGGTTTAAATACAGAAATCACCTCTTTGGAATATGCTGCCAGCCGGTCTGCGACCAAAGGTTATACATTATTAAATGCAGGTATAGGAGGCGACATAATTTCAAAAGGAAAAACTATTTTCCAATTGTACTTAATATGCAATAACCTTTTAGATAAAACTTATATGGATTATATGAGCCGGTTTAAATACCTGCTCGTAAATTATACCACCGGCAGAGTTGGTGTATTTAATATGAGAAGAAATTTATCAATCAAACTATTAATACCAATTAATATTTCCTCAGCAAATTAACTTTGGAATTATACACGCACAATTATAAATGCAAGCAATAATTTAATACAAATCGCAACATCATTCAGTTTAAAAATAAAAAGACAATTCTTTATGAATTGCCTTTTATTTTAAACAACGTGCCCAAGACTGG
>JBDUBY010000132.1:0-2614 GCA_040003735.1 Parafilimonas sp. | reverse complement strand
AAGGAAGGCAAACAGTTTCTACTGCAAGTAATTTCTAATAAAAAATAAAAGATAATTAAAAAAAGCTCCACAAAATTGGAGCTTTTTTTAATTACAAAATCATGGTTTAGGTGATGAACTTAAGCTTCCTGTTGATGATGAAGCTGGTGACTTTTTAACAACGGCCTTTTTGTCTTTTGTTTGAGTTTTCTTGTTTGCTTTAACCATAGACTTATCCGCTTTTACTTGCTTCTTGTCAGCTTTTTTTGTTTGAGCAGAAACCCTGTTAGTTTTATCAGACTTCATTTTGCTTTTGTCTTTTGCTAAAGTCGATTGTGAGCTCTGTGTTTTCGTCTTGTCTGTTTTAACCTGCGTTGAATGTTTTGCGGTTGTGTTTTTAGAAGATGTAGTTTGCGGAGTTTGTGAAAATGCTGCCGTTGATAATATTGCAGCAGCAATTAAAAAAATGCCTTTTTTCATAATTTAAAATTTGCTACTTGACGGGTTGTTTAAAATTCAGTTTAAGTTCTTAAAACATATTTATATTTATTTAACAAGGATAAATCAAAGAATAATTTGACGGATATTTAGCAGATAATTTATTGCGATGGTTTTACAACATATTATTCTGATAATACTGTGGCTTCAATTTTCAATTTTTCATAGTTTTTTTGCAAGTGAAAAATATAAAAGCTTTATGCAGAAATTTATGAAAGAAAAATATAAGTACCACAGAATTCTATACTCAATCTTTGCGTTTTTAAATCTATCTGTTATTATTATTTATCAATTTAGTATCAACAATGTTCTTCTTTGGAAAGTTCCATTTATTGAAATTGTTATAACAGACACGTGCATAATAATTGCAAGTTTTACTATGGTGTATTTCGCAGTAAAATTTTTTTTCTATTTAAGCGGTGCTGACATCTTCCTTCAAACAAAAAAAACACAAACCTTAATTATATCTAACTTATATAAGTTTGTAAGGCATCCATTGTATACTGCAACTTTATTATTAGTATGGAGTATTTTTTTTCGATTGCCTTATGTTAGTATGCTTATTTCTTCTGCCTGCATTACAATTTATACTATTACAGGTATTTATTTTGAAGAGAAAAAACTGATTAAAGATTTCGGCGATTCTTATATTCAATACCGGAAAAAAACGCCAATGCTTATTCCGAATTTTTCTAAACCTTAAACCGATATTTTATGACAAAAACAACCGGCAATAATCAACTTATTAATGAATTAGTATCACTTTTAACAAAAGGAAATGCGCATGCATCTTTTAACGAAGCAACAAAAAACATTCCTTTTGAAGACCTTGGAAAAGTTCCCGATAATCTTCCTTACAGTATATGGCAAATAACTGAACATATTCGTATTACTCAAAAAGATATTCTTGACTTCTCAACCAATACCAATTATAATGAATTGAATTGGCCTGCAGATTATTGGCCAAAAAATACTGCTCCAAAAGATGAAGACGAATGGAAAAGTTGCGTAAATGAAATCAATACTGACCTTGATAAATTTATTGATATATTAAAAAATGCAACCGATTTATTTACACCATTTGAACATGGAACCGGGCAAAATTTTTTACGCGAAGCAATGCTTATTGCAGATCATACAAGCTATCATACCGGAGAAATAATTGTTTTAAGAAGATTACTTAACAACTGGAAAAAATAAACAGGAAGGATTTTAAAAAGATATAAATGCCAGGTATAAGAAAGCAAACCATTCAATCAAGCGTCATTGTTTATTTCGGTTTTTTAGTTGGCGCTTTAAATATGTATTTCTATTCAAAGCATGGCTCTTTTACTACAGATCAGTTTGGTTTAACGCGTTTATTTTTTGATTTTGCGCAAAACATTTTTGCATTTGCAAGCCTCGGCACAATCCCTGTTCTATATAAATTTTATCCTTATTACAAAGATAATATCGCCGATAAAAAAAATGATTTATTAACCTGGGTGTTAGTTGCTTCTGTTATTGGCTTTATACTTATAACGCTTATAGGCATTTCGTTTCAGCCGTATGTTGTTCGTAAGTTTGGTGGGAAATCTCATTTGTTTGTTGATTTTTATTATCTCATTTTCCCTTTTAGTTTAGGCTATTTATTTTTTGCAGTGTTGGAAGGCTATTCATGGGCATTGCAAAAATCTGTTGTTACAAATACATTAAAAGAAACAATACTAAGGATAATTACAACAGGCTTTATATTGCTGTATTATTTTAAGCTGATAAACTTTACGCAATTCATGTATTTGTTTTCAGCATTGTATTTAATTATTGCAATACTGTTGATTATTTATTTATGGCGCATTCATCAATTCAATATAACATTTACAATTAGCCGCGTTACAAAAAAGTTCATTAAAAAAATGTTGGGCCTGCAATTTTTTGTTTTTGGCGGAATATGTTTAAATGCAGTTGCAATTACCATCAGCGGAATTTTAATTGCGAGTAAAATGGGTTTAACGGCAACGGCAGTGTATAGCCTTGCTGCATATGTTGCCAACCTTGTAGAAATTCCGCAGCGCAGCATTACATCTATTTCAACAAGTGTTTTATCAAGAGCATGGAAGGATAAAAACTTTGCAGAAATCAATCGCTTATATCATCG
>JBDUBY010000184.1:0-8766 GCA_040003735.1 Parafilimonas sp. | reverse complement strand
ACCCGGTTGTTATAAAACCAATTGATGGTAATCATGGCAAAGGCAATACAACCAATATCACCACTTACGAGCAGGCAACTAAAGCTTTTGAAGCTGCGCAGAAATATGGCCGCAGTACAATAGTTGAAAAATTTATAACGGGTTTTGATTTTCGTGTACTTGTCATTAATTATAAATTTATATGTGCTGCATTAAGAACGCCTGCAAGTGTTGTGGGCGATGGCAAACATAACATTCAATGGCTGATTGATGAAACCAATAAAGATGCTCGTCGAGGTTATGGACATGAAAAAGTTTTAACGCAGATAACCATTGACCAGTTCACGCAAAAAATGCTTGATGAAAAAGCTTATAGTTTAGAAACTGTTCCTGCAAAAAAGGAATTGGTTTTATTAAAACCAACAGCAAATCTTTCTACCGGCGGCACATCAACTGATGTTACAGATGAGATGCATCCGGTAAATATTTTTATGGCCGAACGCATTGCACGGATTATTGGTTTGGATATATGCGGTATTGATATTATGGCACCCGATCTTAAAGCACCAATAACAGAAAATGGCGGTGCTGTGCTTGAAGTAAATGCTGCACCTGGTTTCCGTATGCATGTTGAACCATCTGCAGGTTTAGCAAGAAATGCTGCAGAACCGGTAATTGATATGTTGTTTCCAAAAGGCAGCACAGGCAGAATTCCTATCATCGCAATTACAGGAACAAATGGAAAAACAACTACTACAAGATTAACGGCACACATCTGCAAAGCAGCAGGAAAGAAAGTTGGCTATACAACAAGTGACGGCGTGTATATACAAAATCAGTTAATGATGAAAGGTGATTGTACAGGGCCTGTAAGTGCAAAGTTTGTTTTAAGTGATCCCACCGTTGATTTTGCAGTTTTGGAATGTGCAAGAGGCGGTTTATTAAAATCAGGTTTGACATTTGATAAATGCGATGTTGCCATTGTTACAAATGTTACTGCAGATCACATGGGGCTTGGAGGTATTAATACACTGGAACAAATGGCGCGTGTAAAAAGTGTTGTTCCGGAAACGGTGCGTGAAGATGGCTTTGCAATTTTAAATGCTGATGACGACCTGGTTTATAAAATGAGAGAAGAACTTGATTGTAATGTGGCCTTCTTCAGCATGGATGAAAATAATCCGCGCATAAAAAAGCATTGTAAAAAGGGTGGCTATGCAGTTGTATATGAAAACGGCTATGTAACAATTTTAAAAGGCACATGGAAAATTCGTGTTTTGAAAGTGATTGATATACCGATAACGTTTGATGGTAAAGCGTTGCACAATATTATGAACACTTTACCGGCAGTGCTTGCTGCTTATCTTTTTCGCGATATTTCTATTGAAGATATACGAAGTGGTTTAAGCACATTTATTCCTTCGCCTGCATTAACGCCGGGCAGGTTAAATATGTTTGAGTTCAAGAGATGTAAATTTCTTGCCGACTTTGCGCATAATCCTGCAGGGCTTGAACTGCTTGGTGATTTCATTAATAAAATGGATGGTTCGCCTAAAGTTGGAATTATTAGCGGAACCGGTGATAGGAGAGATGAGGACATTCGCGAATTAGGAAGATTATCAACAAAATATTTTGATGAAATTATTATTCGCTGCGATAAAAATTTACGCGGAAGAACTGCTGAAGAAATTGTAAACTTATTGGTGGAAGGAATTAACGAAGCAAAAACGAAAAACATTCCCGTTGAAATAATTTATAAAGAAGAAGAAGCAATATTGTTTGCATACAACAATGCAAAGCAAGGCTCGCTGGTAACAATAATGTGCGATGTGGTTTCTGAAGCGCTTGAATTTATAAAAGGTCTAAAAGCAAAAGAAGATGCTGGCATTATTAGCTAATAATTATTAATGATTTCCAATTCCTGAAATTTTCAACAGCATAATTTTCCGCTTATCTAAAATTTAAGATGCCACAAAAAAGCTTTCAGTTATTTTTGTAAGGCTGAAGCACAGTGCTAAACAATAACATGAGAAAAAAGATTATACAATACTTATTATTTGTCTTGCCAATATTTTTATTTCAAAGATCATTTGCACAAGACACGTGGGACCTTCAACGTTGCGTGGATTATGCCATGGCAAATAATATTACAGTTCAACAGGCAGATGTACAGGCAAGGCTTGCTGCTTTGCAAACCAAGCTTTCAAAAAACCTGGCTTTCCCAACGCTTGGTTTTAATACACAGGCTGGTTATCAATTGGGCAGAAATATTGATCCTACAACGAACCAGTTTACCAATCAAAAAGTTTTTTTTCAAAGCTATAATGTACAGGCTGGTATTACATTGTTCAATTTCTTCAATGTAAAAAATAGCGTACTTTCTTCTAAAGAAAGTGAAGAAGCTTATAAACTTAGTGTTGGTAAAGCAAGAAATGATATTGCATTGAATGTAGCTGCGGCATATTTGCAAACGTTGCTTTCTATTGAGCAATCGAACATTGCTAAAGTGCAAATAGATCAAACAACAGCACAGTTTAATAATACACAAAAACTTGTTCAGGCAGGAAGCATGCCCGAACTAAATGCTGCGCAATTGGAGGCACAACTGGCAACTGACAGCAGCACTTATATAGCTGCACTTGGTACCGCTGATCAAAACAAAATTTCTTTGATTGCTTTAATGAATTTAGATGAAGCAACACCATTCAAGGTTGCAACTCCTGATGTTGACAAAATTCCTATTCCGCCTTTATCAGAACTTGATCCTGCTTATGTGTATCAACTTGCAGCAAGCACGCAGCCTTTACAACAATCAGACAGTGTATTTATTTTAGCTAATGAATATGCTGTAAAAAGTGCAAGAGGTGCTATGTATCCAAGTTTAAGCGCATTTGGCCAGCTTTCAACAAATTACGGAAGCACCTACAGAGAATTTTATTCGCAATCAGCAATTGATACAGTATTTACTAATGGCGGTGATTATTTTATAGTGCCCGGCGGAAACACAACTATTAAAAAGCCAAGTTATTTAAAACAAATTGGCAATGATAACTTTAGTCAGGCAGTTGGTTTGCAGTTGAATGTCCCTATTCTTAATGGCAGACAGGCAAGAACAAATTATGAAAGAGCCAAAATAAATCTTGAAAATTCAAGGCTGCAGTCACGTGCTGATAATCTTACTTTACAACAAAATATTTATACAGCTTATAGTAATGCTGTTTCGGCACTAGCAACTTATAATTCAAGAACAAAAGCCACTCAAACGCAGCAATATGCTTATGATCTTGCAACAAAAAGATATGAGATAGGAATTCTTTCAACAATCGATTATATTACTATTCAAACGCAATTATTCACCGCAAAAATTAACCAGGTATCGGCGAAATACGATTACATTTTTAAAATGAAAGTGCTGGAATTTTATAAAGGCCGGGGCGTTCAATTTTAAAATTGATAAATAAACTTCTACATTATGAGTAAAAAACTAAAATGGATTATAGGCATATTATTAATATTGATTGTATTACTTATAATACTAAGTAAAGCCGGGGTTTTAGGTAAAGATGAAGGCACAAAAGTTACTGCTGAAAAAGCGATTAAACGAAACATAACCGAGACCGTAACCGCCACCGGGAAAGTTTTTCCTGAAATAGAAGTAAAGGTTAGCCCTGATATTTCCGGTGAAGTAGTAGAGTTGAATGTTGCAGAAGGAGACACCGTTCATAAAGGTGAAGTAGTTGCAAAAATTTATGCTGATATCTATTCTTCGCAAAGAGACCAGGCTGCTGCTGTAGTGGCGCAATCGCAGGCACAGGTTTCAAATTCACAAGCGCAATTAGGCGCACTTAAAGCATTATTAGATCAAACACAAGCTGCATACAATCGCCAAAAAACGTTATTAGATCAAAAAGTAATTTCACAATCAGAATTTGAAACAGCGCAACAAGCATACGAATCTGCAAAAGCGAATTATACAGCTGCTATGAGTGGCATTAAAGCCAACCAGGCAAGTGTGCAAAATGCAATGGCTGGCCTAACGAGTGCTAATAAAGATTTACAACGTGCAACTATAACAGCGCCTATGGATGGTGTGATAAGTTTATTAAGTATAAAAAAAGGTGAGCGTGTTGCCGGTAACAGTTTTAATGTTGGTACAGAAATGATGCGCATCGCAGATCTTAGCAGCATGGAAGTGCAGGTAGATGTTGGTGAAAATGATATTCCAAAAGTAAAACTTGGTGATAGCGCCAACATTGAAATTGATGCATTCAATAACCGCAAGTTTAAAGGCGTTGTTTATAAAATTGCAAACCCTGAAACATCGCTTGCATCAAGTGTTAGCTCATCATCTACTTCTGTTACAACTTATGAAGTGCATATAAGATTATTACCTTCAAGCTATAATGACTTAATTGTAAAAGGGCAACCTTTTCCATTTCGTCCAAATATGACTGCCAGCGCGGACATTCAAACACAAACACACGACAATGTTTTATCTGTACCATTAAATGCGGTAACAACAAGAAGTCTTAATGATGTTAAGAATAGTGATACATCAAAAAATAAAACGTCTATTCATCCAAACAATAATTCGCAGGACAGTGATCTTGTAGAAGTTGTATTTGCCATTCAACCAGATGGGAAAGTGAAACTTTTACCTGTAACAACTTCTATACAAGATATAAATTATATTGAAATTACAAGCGGCTTAAAAGACAGTACACAAGTTGTTACCGGCCCTTATGATGTTGTAAGCAAAAGCATGAAGCAAGGTGATAAAGTAAAAGTTGTTACTAAAGATGAGTTGGTTCAGGGCTTTGCAAAAAAATAAATTTACTGGCACCGTTTTCATTGCTTAATAAATACGCATTTTCAAATCACGCTGAACTAAACAGCGTGGTTTTTTTATATTGTTACTCATCAACCACTGAAATACACTGCAACTTTTATTTCATTATTCACCAAATAACAAACACGCTTATCTTTATTCTTTAAATTATACAATGCAATTTGGAATTCTCGGAAGCGGAAGCTGGGCAACAGCACTTGCAAAAATTTTAACTGACAGTGGTGAAAATATTTACTGGCATGTTCGCAATACAGATACAATAACACATTTAAGCCAGCGCAGGCATAATCCTCATTATTTAAGCAACGCTTATTTTGATACAAGCCGCTTGCAATTAAGTAGTAATATTAATTATGTAATTGAAGCCTGCGATACAATTTTAATTGTAATTCCATCAGCGTATGTGCATCAATATTTAAGTGCGTTGAATAAAGATGCATTTAAAAACAAGAAAATAATATCTGCAATAAAAGGAATTCTTCCAGAAAAAAATCAATTATTAAATGAATACCTCGAAGAAAATTTTAATGTTGATCTGAAAGATTATTTTACTGTACTTGGACCTTGTCACGCTGAAGAAGTGGCTGCTGAAAAACTTTCTTATCTTACTTTTTCAGGTTTAGATACAGACATAACAAAAAAGATTGCTGATCATTTCAATACAGAATTTATCAAAACAAATATTAATGTTGATATTCTTGGTGTACAGTATGCTGCTGTATTAAAAAATATTTATGCACTGGGCGCAGGCATTGCACACGGACTTGAATATGGCGATAATTTTTTAAGTGTTTACATCGCTAATGCTGCAAACGAAATGGTTCGCTTTTTACGGGAAGTAAAACACGAAGCCTCAGATGCTAATGTTAATTATGCAGCATCAGTGTACTTGGGAGATTTACTTGTAACATGTTATTCCTTATACAGCCGAAACCGAATGCTCGGCAACATGATCGGCAAAGGATATTCAGTAAAAGCAGCGCAGCTTGAATTGGGTATGATTGCAGAAGGATATAATGCCAGCAAATGCATACATAAAACCAATTCAATATTGAAAGTGGAAGTTCCTATTGCAGAAATTATTTATCAGATTTTATGGGAACACGTATCGCCTGCAGACGGATTTGAAAGCATTGAAAATTTATTACTGTAATTACTTGTTTTATCAAATTCTTCTTTTGCTTTTAAGCTTGCTAATTCAGCTTCAATTTCTTTTAAATCCGTAAATAGTTTTTTCACTTCTTCAAATGGTCTTACATAAGTAAGTGCATCCAAAAAAGCTTTGTTTGCTACATCTCGTTTACGTTGCAGTTGTTTAAGATTATTTTGCAGTTGTTTGGAAACTTGTATCATAAGGTTTAAAAATAGATATGCAATATCCGTAGCAACTGATAATTTGAAAAGGAGTTTCAGACAAAAGAAAAACCATAAAAGACAAGAATAACTTAGCTTAAAACTAATAGGAATAAAACTATTTCATTAGTGAATTTCATAGAATACCACATCGTATTCTTTCAGTTCTGAGAGAACAGGTTCGTATATAGTTGGCAAAACCGGTATGTGTAATCCTGTTTCAATGATCGTTTTTTCAAGTATCAGTTTTGCGGCAATACCAAGTGGTAAACCAACGGTTTTTGCCATAGCAGTGTGAATACTGTCAGCGCCTTTTACGATAAGAGAAGATTTTATTGCAGATGTTTTTTGATTTAACTCATATTCAATTTCATGCAACATTACAATCATGTCTTTATCATTTGGTTGCAGGCTTAATTTAAGTTCTGCAATAAACTGCAACACATCTGCAGCACTGCATAATCCCTTATTGATAATTATCTCATCATTCAATCCTAAAAAAAATAATTGTTTTAAAGTAAGGTTTGCTTCATGCATTTGCACCGCTACACTTTCGGCGGCACGTGCTTTTATTTCATCTGCATTCAGCGTAGTTAATTCACCTTTTTCATCAATCAGCATAAAATCATTATCAGGTTTTTCGCCTTCACTTAATGTTTGCTGTTCAGCCTGCATAAGCGTCATCAATTGCTCCATCATATTCTTTGCATACTCAAGCCTTGTGCTTAACAATTTTGTAAGCCATTCAGTAAAGCCATAATTTTCAAAATGCTGTTTAAAAAATTCTGATATACTTAAACCATCTGTTTCATACACTTTATTTTCATCCGTTAATTTAAGATCAACAATATTTTTCCAGCCAAAACAAAAATCCGGATGCCTTAATGTTGTACGTACAAATGTGTTTACATCATTCAAATTATACAACGACATATATGCAAGTGAATCGCGATTTGGATAGTAAGCATATTGCCCTAACTCAGGAACTTCAACACTATGTTTGGCTGAAAATAATTGTTCATATTGCAATACAACTTCCTCATTATTTTCTTTATAAACAGCACCGGCTTTGCCTGCCATGATGATATTGCGTGGGTTCCAGCTTATTTTATAATGCCATGGATTATCGTCGCTTTCAGGTGCTACCAAACCACCGCAATGAGATTTAAAAGAAGTAATTGTTCCACCCTGATTTTTTATTGAATGAATGAGTTGCATCGCACTCATGTGATCTATGCCGGGATCAAGCCCCATCTCATAAAGGAATAAAATTTCACTTTCTTTAATTTGCGATGAAAGTTTTTTTATTTCTTCCTCAAGATATGATGCAGTTAGCAAATGTTTTTTATAAGCAAGGCAATCAACAGCAATTAAATAATGCAGTTGCGGTGGCATTAAAGAAATAATAAGATCAGCTTTGCTTATATAATTTTTTCTTTCTTCACTATTGGTAACATCAACGGCAACAGCATGTACATTTTCCTGCTCGCCAACTTTTTGTTGCACGGTTTTCAGGTCATTATCTGCAATGGTAACCTGCCAGTTTTTTTCTTTTGAAAGATGTTTTAGATAATTGATAAGAACAGTTGCAGATTTTCCTGCGCCAAATAATAATATGTGTTTTGAATTGTCAGCAACGGCCATTATAAAAAATTATGATGCAAATTTAAGTTATGTAAGAAGAACTAATTGTCGCCTATCACATATACATTATTCGCATCAGAACTTACAAGCGAAACTTTAGAAGTTGCATATTGTGAATTGATATCTTTTGGCGTTTTTACTACAACCGTTTTACCGGCTTTTAAATTGTGCAGGTACAAAGTTTCACCTTTTCTAAACCTGCTCGAAGCATCGAAATATTGTACATTAACAACAACAAGGTCAAGATTTAAATCGCTGATGTTTTGTATTTTCAAATCCGCACTTCCATTATTCATTTCAGCATATTCAGGCACACTTACATAATTCGCACTTGACTTAGAATTGACATTCTTAAACGGACTTGATTCGCTTTTTTGTGTTGATGTATTGTTTGCAATATCATCAGTATTCGTTCTGCGTTTAACAGGCCTTGCATCCTGTGCGTTTAAATCTCCTGCATCTGTTTTTGATGAATTATTATAAACATTATTTGAAGGAACATTATTTACGGAAGCATCAAATTGTTTTGTGTTATTTTCTGTTGTTTTCTGTGCTGTTGTTTTTGTATCAGGCAATATAATTTGTGCAGAAGATTTATTTTCTTCTTTAGATGAAGATAGTTTTACTGTATGCGTAAAATTTGTTTTCCTGTCTTCAGCCTGCTCAGTCGAAACCGGGTTCGTTACATTCTGAGAACTATTTACATTATTTTGTTCAACATTATTTGTTGCAAAAGTGTTTGCAGTGTTAGCTGGAATTGTATTTGTGTTTTTAACTTTTGCGGGTTGCTCAGTTTTTGCCGGCGCAGCATTTAATGCTGATGCAGTTTCATTTGTGTTGTGCAGCAACCAATATCCAACACTGAAAATGATGATTAACGCAACAGATGGAATAATAAATTCAGAAGCTTTCCCAAAAGCAAATCCTCTTTTTTGTTTTTG
>JBDUBY010000075.1:0-2634 GCA_040003735.1 Parafilimonas sp. | reverse complement strand
TAAAAGATTTGCGCGATCCATATTTCAGGCAATTATTCCGCGAGAAAAGTATGTACCTGAGCAGGTAAATTTATCAATCTTTATAAAATTTTATATGAAGAAGTTTTTCCTTGTCTTCATTACATTAAGCTTTATTATTGTTTGCAATGCACAAACATCTACAGAAACAATTATAAAAGAAGCTTGTAAAGAAGCCGGAACACAAAATAAAAAAGCGTTTATAATTTTTCATGCATCGTGGTGTGTATGGTGTCATAAATTAGATAGCTGCATAAACGATCCTTCATGTAAAAAATTCTTTAGTGATAATTATGTAATAAAACACGTAACAGCTTTTGAAACAGGCGATAAAAAAAATTTAAATAACCCCGGAAGCAGTGAATTTTTAGCTGCACATCATGCGGCAGACCAGGGCATTCCCGCATGGTTTATTTTTGATAGTAGTAAAAATCTTTTAGCAGATTCACAACTGCGGCCACATAGTAACGATTTTAATGTTGAAGGAAGTAATATTGGTTGCCCGGCTAACGAAACAGAGATAAAATATTTTATTTCTGTTCTTGAAAAAACCTCGCACATAACTGATGAAGAGAAATCTGCCATTATGAAAAGATTCTCTAAAAACCATCTTACTTCAGAATAATTTTAAATTATTACAGCAAATTGTAGATACCTTTTCCCAATTATTTTAAACATGTAATTCATTTGTTTAATTGGCTTATGAATTAATCATCGGCACAAAATTTTCAATACTTATAATAGGAAAAATTGAAGATTAGGATGGTGCTTTTAAGCGGTGTTGTTTGTCTTGGCGTAAGTGGTTCTATTTGTATGATTCTTTTTAAGATTCCAACATCGCAAAGCGATGGTGAGTTTTAAATAAAACAGTTAACTTTATTAAGCAATTAATTACTAAAATAAATTATATGCATTTCAAAACTTTTGTAAACGGTGTTCTTGTAGGAATTTTATTAGGAGTTTTATTCGCTCCGGATAGTGGTGAGCAAACGCGCAAAAAAATAACAAGAAGAGCGCAGGGTATTAAAGACACTTATGATGATTTTGCTGATGATGTGTCAAATACATATCAAAAAGTGAAAGGCAAGGCAAGTGATTTTGTAAACCTCGCAAAAGAAAAAATAAATAATGGGCAGGACGAGACAGAGACAATGTATGATATATAAAAAATTTCTGTGGAAGCCTCTGTACCTACGTTATCCCCCTGTAAATCGGGGGATTTTTTTTGCACGTACATTCGTGTACTGTGTTGCGTATACGTAATTTTTTATCCCGTTTATCAACTTCAAAAAAACTTTTTTTTTGTTTTCTATTCGCATTGCTCGCCTGGTTTTATTTCTGCTTGCCAGGTCAATTATTTAATGCCCCAACCAGTTATGTTTTAGAAGATAAAGATGGAAATCTTTTAAGCGCATCCATTGCAGAAGATGGCCAATGGCGCTTTCCATATAATGCAGATGTGCCGGAAAAATTTTCAGAATGCATTACCACGTTTGAAGACAAAAGATTTTTTTATCATCCTGGTGTTGATCCAATTGCATTATCACGAGCAGTTATTCAAAATATAAAAACAAAAAATGTTGTTAGCGGCGGAAGTACGTTAACCATGCAGGTGATTCGTTTAAGTCGTGGCGCAAAAAAACGTAATATTTTTAATAAGATTATTGAAAGCATTTTAGCTGTACGATTAGAATGCACTAATCATAAAAAAACTATACTTGGTTTGTATGCATCCAATACGCCGTTTGGTAGTAATGTTGTTGGGTTAGATGCAGCATCGTGGAGATATTTTGGAAGAAGCGCCAATGAATTAAGCTGGGGAGAAACAGCAGCTTTAGCGGTTTTACCAAACGCACCATCATTAGTTCATCCGGGAAAAAATCAACATGAACTTTTACGTAAAAGAAATTCATTGTTGGATAAATTAGTATCAGCAAAAATTATTGATTCAACTACTGCGCAACTTTCAAAACTTGAACCGTTACCGGGCCAGCCAAAATCATTGCCACAACTTGCGCCGCATTTATTAGACAGGTTTAAAAAAGATGTTACCGCTGCAAAAGCATCATCAAACAAAAATATTTCTACAGGTATCCGCACTACCATTAATATACAGTTGCAACAACAGGTAAATAATATTTTGTATCAACATCATCAGCAATTAAAATCAAACAAAATAAATAATGCGGCAGCAATGGTTGTTGATGTGGAGAGTGGAAATATTTTAAGCTATGTTGGAAATATTTTTGAACCGCAAGATCCATCAATGGAAAGTCATGTGGATGTGCTTGCCAGCAAACGCAGTCCCGGCAGTACTTTGAAGCCATTACTGTATTGTTCTTTATTGAGTGAAGGCAGCATGTTGCCACAACAATTAGTGCCTGATATTCCAACACAAATAAATGGTTATGCGCCTGAAAATTTTGACCTGGGTTATGATGGTGCTGTGCCTGCAAACAGGGCGCTTGCAAGAAGTTTAAATATTCCGGCAGTAAAAATGTTGCAGCAATTCCGGTATCAACGTTTTTATAATGTGCTGCAACAATGCGGCTTTAAAACCTTAAATCATCCTGCAGATTTTTATGGTATGAGTTTGATTTTGGGCGGATGTGAAAT
>JBDUBY010000173.1:0-8838 GCA_040003735.1 Parafilimonas sp. | reverse complement strand
AAGATTTTGATCGTGATTACTGGATGGATGCCAAAGAGGCAGTAGAATATGGTATCGTTGATGCTATTGTAGATAAGCTTTAAAGGATACTTTTTTATTAAAATATTATAAGGCAAAGGTTTTACCTTTGCTTTTGCTTAAATTAATATTTTTAAATGGCGAAACAATCAAACTTGCATTGTTCTTTTTGTGGACGCAGCAGAGATGAGGTAAAAATTTTAATTGCTGGTCAGGAAGGACACATTTGTGAAAACTGCGTAGAACATGCGCAGGAAATCATTATGCAGGAATTGCAGGTAAGAGATGAAACCCGCACCACTCAATATAAATTTAATATCCGTAAGCCGATAGAAATTAAAAATTATCTTGATCAATATGTAATTGGGCAGGAAGATGCGAAAAAGATTTTATCTGTTGCTGTATATAATCATTATAAAAGAATCACGCGCAAACAAATAGCTGATGATGTTGAAATTGAAAAAAGCAACATCATTATGGTTGGCGAAACAGGTACAGGGAAAACCCTTCTCGCAAAAACAATCGCCAAGCTTTTAAATGTTCCGTTTGCTATTGTTGATGCAACTGTTTTTACAGAAGCAGGTTATGTAGGTGAAGATGTTGAAAGCATGTTAACCCGTTTATTACAGGCATGTAATTACGATGTTCAGGCTGCAGAAAAAGGCATTGTTTTTATAGATGAGATTGATAAAATTGCGCGCAAAGGTGATAACCCTTCAATTACAAGAGATGTAAGTGGGGAAGGTGTGCAACAAGGATTATTAAAGATGCTTGAAGGAACTGACGTGTTGGTTCCACCGCAAGGAGGAAGAAAACATCCTGAGCAAAAAATGATAAAGCTCAACACTACAAATATTCTTTTCATTTGCGGTGGTGCTTTTGATGGAGTTGATAAAATAATTGCCCGCCGCATTAATACTAACGCAATTGGTTTCAATGTAAATAAAGAAGACCAGGAGCATCAGCGAAAAAACTTATTGCAGTATGTAAATGCACAGGATATCCGTTCTTTTGGATTAATACCTGAATTGCTTGGCCGGTTGCCGGTTATTACTTATTTAAATCCTTTAGATGCTCAAACGCTTAGAGACATTTTAACTGAGCCTAAAAACAGTCTTGTAAAACAATATAACAGGCTGTTTGAAATGGAAGGCATAAAATTAATTCTCGATGAAGAAGTATTGAATTTTATGGTTGAAAAAGCATTGGAATTTAAATTGGGCGCAAGAGGTTTAAGAAGTATTTGCGAACACATACTAACCGATGCAATGTTTGAGTTACCGGGAAGCAATAAAAAAGAATTGCACGTTACACTCGAATATGCAACTAAAAAGTTTGATAAGAGCAAACTCAATAAGCTGAAGGTTGCATAACAAATGGTTCTCTTTAAGACCATTTTATTCAATATACTTTCGTTGGCGTGCTTCAACCAAATCAATCTTTATTATTTGTATTAAAATAGATTGATGCAACTTCTGCATAATTATTTTTACTTACCAAGTAGATACTTGTTTATTCAATAATTATTTTTTGCTTATTACAACGGTAAAGCCCGTTACGTTGTCAGCATATTACATCCGGATGGATTATAAAGAACTTGTAAAAAATTGTCTGAAAGGAAACTCAGAAGCGCAAAAAAATTTGTACAATCATTTTGCGCCTTCTATGTTTAGCGTATGCTATCGCTATACTAAATCGGTGGCAGATGCAGAAGATGTTTTACAGGAAGGATTTGTAAAAGTGTTTAACAATCTTAACCGGTTCAGATACGAAGGCGAACTCAATGCATGGATACGGCGCATCATGGTTAACACTGCTTTAAATTATCTTAAACAAAATAAACGCTACAGCGGCGATCTTTCTTACGAAGAAATCAGCTTGCATCCTGTGTCTTCAGAAAATCCTGATATAAATATTGAAGCAAAAGAACTTGCAGATTTAATAAGACAATTACCAACAGGTTGCCAGATTATTTTCAATTTACATGCAGTAGAAGGCTACACGCATGTAGAAGTTGGCGAAATGTTAGGCATACACGAAGGCACATCACGATCGCAATATGCAAGAGCACGGTCTATTATGATAACATGGATCGAAAAAAGAAATGAGAATGTAAAACAACAGCGGTATGCAGGAAAATGAATTTGAAAAACAGCTTAAAAAGGCGATGGAAAATTTTCGGCTTTCTCCATCAGCTTCTGTTTGGGAAAAGGTGAAAAAAAAGCTGGATGAAAAAAAGCGCCGGATAATGCCATTCTTTTTTTTATTGATTGCCGGTTTAATTACGGCAGGTTATTTTATATATCATGTTTCTGAACAACATCAGCAAAATTCAATAAAGAATGTAACCGGTAACAATACAGAAATTCCAAAAACTTACTTACAAGATTCAAACAAAACAAGTGCGCAAAAAAATATAGTTAAGCAAAATATTCATGACACATCATTAAATACCAAACAAAAATATTTGAATTATAATTTAGACTTGTATAACAAAGAAAAAGTAGTAAAGCAAACAAATACTGATGTTGTAATTAATGAGAAAGCTGAAGCTGACAAAAAAAATATTCAAACCAGGAAAAATACTTTTAAGGAACAAGTTAGTATCCACAATCCAAAAGAAAATATTGATTTCAATGCTTTGAATAATACACCAGCTCAGGAATCTTCAGCAGCAACACAGCCATCTGAAATTTTTCATGATTCTTCTGCAGTTAAACAAAACATAAATGAAGATTCAATAAAAAAGATCGCTTCTGCAAACGCAGATTCAATTTCAACAACGGGAAACATTCTGCCTAACATCGCTAAACATATAGAAAAAAAACCTGGAAAGACTTATAAAAATCCAAACTGGAAATTTGGTATTACTGCATCTTATGGAAGAAGTAAATTAATTGAGAAAGCAAATGAATCTAACAATTTTGCTCCGCAATATTTAAATAGCGGTACCGGGAATAATGCAAGTCCTAATGCAACTATTCATAATGCACATCCTTTTTCTTCTTCAAATGCTTATTCGTTTGGCGCTGTAGTACAAAAGAAAATTTTAAAGAATACATATATATCAACCGGTTTAACTTTTACTCACCTTTCTGTTAGTTCAAATGTGAATAATAAAATAGATTCTTCACTTATAATTCAAACCTCAAATAATATAAGCAGTTTTTACGCTGTGAATGGATACTATCAGGCAGGTTCATCAAAAGTTTATAACAGCAGATATAATTTTATAGAGATTCCGGTTAGTTTTCAACAGTATATTTTTCATTCAAAACAAACTTCGCTTTCTTATAATGCAGGTGTTTCTGTGCGTGAATTAATATCATCCAATGCGCTCATTTATAATCCTAACAATAACATCTATTTTTCAAAAGATGACTTTTTTAAGAAAACACAATTCCAGGTTTTAGCTGGCTTAAATGTTGAAATAAATACAGGGAAAAACAGTTCGGTTTTTATCGGGCCTCAATTCAAATACAGTTTTTCAAACCTTGCAAAAAATAAAAATATCGGGAGTTTCCATTTTATTAATTACGGCTTGCAAGCTGGATTTTTATTGCATAAAAAATAAAGTATTAATCGTGATTATTAGCAGCTATAGATTTCAATTTTGCCATTTTTAATTTTGCCTGTTGCTGTATAGACGCATTTGAAGATTGTGATAAAGTATTTAAAATTGAAAGCGCGCTTTCTAATAAGTCAGCACGTTGTTTAGCATTAGATATAATTTGTGTTGCATCAGCTCTTAACAAATAACAATCTACTTTTTCAAGGTTAAGCTGTGCATTCACCTGGTCTTTTGTTTGCTGCGCTGATAAGTTTTCATTTTCATTATTGACGCTGCTTTTATCTAATTGATCTTTAAGTTTAAGATTGTCTCTTTTCAATTTGTCATTATAACTTGTAAGATTTTCATTTTTTTGTTTTTCAGATTCAAGCAATTCATTTAGCATACTATCCTGCTGACTTAAATATTTTTTAAAATTTTGAGGCGTATTAATATTTGCTACATTTTTTGAAGCCTCCAACTGGTTGGTGAGTATATTAATTTCAGTTTGTTTTGCCTGTAACTCAGTTTGTATTTTTAATAAAGAAAAAGTATCTAAATGATAACTCGTGTCTGCAACTGTAGTAATATTTCTAATGGCACTTAGCGCAATACTTTGTTGCAGCGATGACCGGTAAGATGCAATAATCCGGTTATATAAATCGAATGAATTTTTGTTAAAGCTTGATGCATTCATCTGCAGACTGTCAACCAGTTTTTCAAAATTATTTTCTTTTTGTGTTAGTAAAATATTCAATGAATCAAGCATTCTGTTTTTATCAACTTCATCATTACGGGATAAGGTGTTCCCATAAATGGCATTCAACGAATCAATATCAGCCATTGCATTTTGAAGCACCGAAGATTGTTGAATAAGGCTAAGCATTATTGCATCATTACCAGGTTCTTTTTTTTTATTTTTTGAAAAAATAGAAAAAATAAGAAAGCCACTTAAAGCAATGGCTGTAACGCAAATTAAAAAAAATGATAAGGGTTTTTTTTCTGGTGGTGAACTTGATGTACGCATGCAAAAGGTAATTTAAAATTCATAAATAATTTTATGGCTGAAGTTTAAAAGCAGATCTTAAAATCTAAAAGCTAAACCTGCCTGAATGCCGAGATAAGTAATAGGTATGCGCTGCACCACACTTATAGTTGGTTGGTTCGGATTAGTATTTTGCTGATCTTCCGTAAACGAATTTTCAAACTCGATAATCTTTGCACTTTCAGGCAACGTATTGGTAAGATCATTTTTATTTACAACGTAATTTGTAAGTACCCTGTTTTTTACAGAAAACACAATATGCGAAAACTGCACTTCTGCAAAAGCGCGCAAATTTTCAGACAACTTATATTGCGCACCCACGGAACCCATAAAACCGAATGCAGGTTTTTTTATTCCCCACTCATATCTTGTATAAGATTGCGACGATGAATCAGATATATTATTGCCGTTTGCTGTTTGCATATTTTCATCAACAATATTTTTTTGAATACTGTTTGGCCTATACGTAATTACTGCGCCAATTTTATTATATATATAAAATTTGGGTCTTGAAATAGCTTTAAATGTTATAGTTGGCGAAAGTGTAAGCAGCGTGGCATCGTACGAAATAGTATAATGCTGCTGATAATTATAATCAGTAATTATATCATTAATATTTTTTACCAGGTGAAAAGATGAATCTCTGGTTTTGCTGATAGTGCTTCTGAAATAATCAAACTCAAATCCAATATTAATAAAGTCGTTAACGATGTAAGAAAGACCTGCACCATATCGAAAGCCTTCTCCAAGTCCTTTTGAACTTGATTTGTATTTTGTTGTAGTAACAGGCGTATTATTATTTACCTGTTCAACCGAAACTGAACTAATATCATCAGGATAAAACTTAAATGTAGAACCCAGTGCTGTAGCATAACCCGAATGAATATTTACAAAAAACCGTGGCGTATGTTTTATTAAAAAAAGAGCAGAAGAATCTGTGTTTGTATTCGTTTGTAGCGTATTTGTTTGGGCGAGTGTGGTTAATATGCATAGCACAAAAACACAAATTGATAATAAAATTTGTTTCATAAGGTGACAATAGATTGCCTTATATACGAATTATGAATGAAATCAGTTTTCTTACATGCAAACCCAAAACTGCAAAGTATTTTTGCCACATGCATTATGTATCTGTAGAAGGGATAACGAAAAGTTTTAGCGATGAACCTTTATTTGAAAACATTTCATTTCACATTTCTGAAGGTGATAAAATCGCTTTGATTGCCCGCAATGGTTTTGGCAAAAGCACATTACTTAAAATTCTTGCTGGTAAAGAAACAGTTGATGAAGGTAAAGTATGGATTCATAAAGATGTTACAGTCGCTTTATTTGAGCAAGATCCAAAATTTGAAGAGCATAAAACTGTACTCGAAAATATTTTTCATTTTAATCATCCTGTAATTGCTGCAATAAAAGAATATGAAAATGCAGTTGATTTAAATGATGAAAATGCTTTGTCTTCATCGCTTATGAAAATGGACGAATTGAATGCATGGGAATTTGAAAGTAATGTAAAACAGATATTGGGAAAACTAAACATTCATCATTTTCAATCTGCAATAAATGAATTAAGCGGCGGACAAAGAAAACGCATCGCACTCGCCCAAACCCTTATTGATATTGGATTTGAACACCAGCATACTTTGCTGATAATGGATGAACCAACCAATCATCTCGATATTGAAATGGTGGAGTGGCTGGAACATTATTTAAGCGCACAACATGTAACATTATTATTGGTAACGCACGATCGCTATTTTTTAGATAATGTATGCAACGAAATATGGGAGATTGATAATGCAAAACTTTACGTGTATAAAGGTGATTATGAAAATTATTTAGAAAAGAAATCTGCACGCATAGAAAACGAACTTGCTAATATTGATAAAGCAAAAAATTTATATAGAAGGGAATTGGAGTGGATGCGGAAACAGCCAAAAGCACGTACCACAAAATCAAAAAGCCGCATTGATGCTTTTGCTGAAACGGAAAAAAAGGCAAAAGCAAAAATTGTTGATGCACAGTTGCAATTACAAATAAAGATGAGCAGGCTTGGCGGAAAAATTGCTGAGATGAAAAAAGTGTATAAAAACTATGGCGCTACAATAATTCTTAAAGGATTTGATTACACTTTTAACAAGGGCGAACGCATTGGAATAATTGGTAAAAACGGAGTTGGCAAATCAACCTTTATAAATATTTTACAGGGAATTGAACAACCTGACAGCGGTAAAATAAATGTTGGTGATACAATTGTATTTGGAAATTTTTCTCAGCAGGGATTGTATATAAAAGAAGACATGCGTGTGATTGAATATGTAAAAACTTTTGCAGAAAATTTTCCGTTAGCAAAAGGCGGAAGTTTAAGCGCAGCGCAGTTTTTAGAATTGTTTTTATTTTCTCCTGAAAAGCAATATACTTTTTTATCATCGTTGAGTGGAGGAGAGAAAAAACGCTTACAATTGTTAACAGTTCTGTTTCGTAACCCAAACTTTTTAATTCTTGATGAGCCAACAAATGACCTGGATTTGCCAACATTAGGCGTGTTAGAAAATTTTTTAATTGATTTCCCGGGATGTGTTTTGGTGGTGTCACACGACAGGTATTTTATGGATAAAATGGTAGATCATTTATTTATTTTTGAAGGTGATGGTGTAATAAAAGATTTTGCCGGAAACTATACACAATATAGAATTGAAGAAGGTCAACAGTCAATTGCAAATAGTCAACGGCAAACCAAAAATGTTATTGAAGAAAACGACAAGAGCAATGCTATTGAAAAACGAAAACTGAATTATAAGGAGAAACGCGAGTTTGAAAAATTGGAAAAAGAAATTCCTGAACTTGAAACAGAAAAAAAAAATCTTACGGAAAAATTAAGCAGTAATATTAGCTACGAAGAAATAACTTCTGTGAGTGAACGATTACTTGTAATAAATTCTATGCTTGAAGAAAAAGAAATGCGTTGGTTAGCGTTGAGTGAATTTGTTTAATGCTGAATAGTATTAATACAGTACAAGGGAGTGACACAACCGTGATGAATAGCGTTACTAAAGCTCGTTACAAAAAATTATTTATTGTTTACTATAGCACTGATGATCTTCTCAGCATGTACTCTTGAATTTTCTATAAACAATTTATGCGTATCGTAACCGCCGCAAACAACGCCTGCTAAATAAATTCCTTTTTGATTTGTTTCCATCGTTTCGCCATGATATAGCGGACATTGCTTTTCATCTTCAGATAATGTTATCTGCAAATGTTTCAACAAAGAAAAATCAGGATGATAACCTGTAAGCGCTAATACAAAATCATTTTCCAAAGTTATCATTCCATCGGGCGTTTCTATATCAACAGTTCGTTCATGAATTATTTTAATATTTGAATTGAAGTATGCTTTAATACTGCCTTCTTTAATACGATTTTCAATATCTGGCTTTACCCAATATTTTACATTTTTACCAATGGAATCTTTTCTTACAACCATTGTAACATCTGCACCTTTGCGCCAGCATTCCAGGGCTGCATCTACTGAAGAATTGCTGGCGCCAACAACAAGTACTTTTTGAAAAGCATAATAATGCGGATCATTATAATAGTGTTTTGCTTTTGATAAATGTTCGCCAGGCACATGCAACATTTGTGGAAGATCATAAAAGCCGGTTGCAACAATTATATTAGTACTTATATAATTTTGTTTTGAAGTTTTGATTTCAAATTCATTATTTTTTCTGCGTTCAACGTTTACAACTGTTTCAAAAAGATGAATATTTAATTTATGATCCTGTGCAACTCTTCTATAGTATTCTAATGCTTCTGCACGCTTAGGTTTCGGATTCAAACTCATAAACGGAACGCCGCCAATTTCCAGTCTTTCTGAAGTTGAAAAAAAGGTCATGTTAACCGGGTAATTAAATAAGCTGTTTACCAAACAACCTTTCTCAACAATTATATAACTGAGATTAGCTTTTTGTGCTGCAATGCCACAAGCCAAACCAATTGGGCCGCCGCCAATAATGAAGACATCGTACCTGCTCATGTATGCAAAGTTACGTTTTGAAAACGCGCAATAAAAAACCGCAGCTCAACTGCGGTTTAAAATCAAACTATTTTTCTAATTTCTTTTTAAGATTTTCATCCAGCGCATCTAAAAATTCTTCGGTATATAAATAATCTTTTCCGTGTTCTACCTTTGATTTTATAGTGATGGCAAGATCCTTTGTCA
>JBDUBY010000152.1:0-2644 GCA_040003735.1 Parafilimonas sp. | reverse complement strand
CAGCTGCGGCTGATGTGTTTTGAATAAATTTTCTTCTGTTCATAATTGCAAGCTTTAAAATAAAGATAGAAGAATTAGTTATTATTATCCTTTAAGTAAAACTCATTTAATTCATTTCGAAATTTTTTTAATTCGTTCAAATCCTCAAGCTTAAAATTATTGTTTTGGATAATTTTTATATATTTCAAATAATAAGTCATAAAAGATTCAATTGGTAAAACTATTTGCCCAGGTTTTGAAAACGATAATATTTTATTATAATCTTCTTTTGCCAAATCATGCGCAATTTTTATATAATCTCTTGTAATTTGGTTCTTGTTTTGAATCCAAGTTGCAATCAAAGTAATTGAACCACCTACTAAGGTGCCAATTAAAGCAAATAATGCTGATGTTACATTCATTTTATTATTGTTCAAATAAATTTATATAAACATTAAATATACTCTTTCATCTTGAACTATGTTTTCTAACAAACTATCTTTAATCACTCAAAACAACGAATGCCATTCATCATCCTCATTGCCGGAATTATTTTATTGATACTATTAATTGCATGGGCAAAGCTTAATACATTTCTTGCGTTTTTATTGGTATCAATTTTAATTGGTCTTTGTAACAGCATGCCTGTAAACACAGTTGTTACTGCCATGGAAAAAGGCATTGGCGATATACTTGGTTCATTAAGCATTATTCTTTGCATGGGCGCAATGCTTGGAAAATTAATTGCAGAAAGCGGCGCGGCACAAAAAATTACAACAAGTTTGGTTGAAGCATTTGGCAAAAAATATATTATGTGGGCGATGGTGCTAACAGCTTTTATTGTTGGCATTCCGTTGTTCTTTGATGTAAGTTTTGTGTTAATGGTTCCATTAATTATTACTGTTTCGAGAAGATATAATATTCCTGTTGTTTACATTGGCTTGCCTGTTGTTGCTGCAGTTTCCGTAACGCATGGATATTTGCCGCCGCATCCTGCACCAACCGCATTGGTTGCACAATATCATGCAGATCTTGGATTGACTTTGTTATATGGTTTATGCATTGCTATACCTGCAATAATTATTGCAGGACCATTATTCGCAACACGCTTAAAAAAATACAAGAACAAACCGCCCGATACTTTTGCTGCAAAAGATTTACCGGATGATGAATTACCATCTTTCTTCAATAGTTTATTTACCACTTTTCTTCCCGTTTTATTAATTGCCGTTGCAACAGTTTGCCAGCAATTCATCACACAACAAAATACTATTACAAGATTTTTTATCAGCTTAGGTAATCCGCCAATTGCTATGATCATCGCTGTGTTTTATGGCTTATATAGTTTAGGATTGAAAAGAAAAAAATCAATGACGTTGTTGATGAATCATTTGCTTGATGCGATAAAAGATATCTCACCCATTTTATTAATTCTTGCAGGCGCCGGTGCCATGAAAGAAATATTAACGGAAACCGGCGTGAGCACATTGATTGCAACAACTCTTAATAATTTTCATGTTCATCCTTTATTAGCCGCATGGGCGATAAGCGCTGTAATACGCATCGCACTTGGTTCTGCAACAGTTGCCGGTTTAACTACCGCCGGAATTATTGCCCCGATGATTGCAGCAAGTGGTGTTAATCCATGTTTAATGGTATTGGCAACCGGAGCAGGAAGTTTAATATTTGGTCATGTAAACGATGGCGGTTTCTGGTTGTTTAAAGAATACTTTAATTTATCATTAAAAGAAACTTTTAAAACATGGAGTGTAATGGAAACACTGGTCTCATTAATTGGATTGGTTGGTGTATTTGTATTGAATTATTTTGTGCATTGATAAAAATCTAAAATACACTTTGATTAATTTAAAAGAATTTAATAACTCAAGCTTTAACTCACTTCTCCCTTTAGGGTTGGGGCAAAAATTATTTATATGACGCCTGATCAAAATTTTGAACAACTTAATTTACAACTTCCACCAGCACCAAAACCGCTTGGAGTTTACAAACCATTTTTAGTTGTTGATAAACTCGTTTATGTTTCCGGTCATGGTACTGTGCAGAATGATGGCTCATTAATTATTGGTCGCGTTGGCGATGCAATGAATGAAGATGAAGGCAAGCTCGCTGCGCAACAAGTAGGGTTAGCTATTCTTGCAACACTAAAGCAAAACCTTGGTTCATTAAATAAAATAAAACGTGTAATAAAAGTTTTTGGAATGGTGAATTGTAATGCAGGTTTTGAAAAACATCCTTATGTTATTAATGGCTGCAGCGAATTGTTTGCAAAAGTTTGGGGTGATGATAACGGCGTTGGTGTAAGAAGTGCAGTTGGTATGGGTTCTTTGCCCGGAAATATTCCTGTTGAAATTGAAGCAGTGTTTGAATTGGTGTAAGTAAAACTTTAGATCCATATTTTATAATTTCACACCTTCGTAAATTTCATCAATCAATATATTTTCCTTGATTGCTTTTATTTGAAGAGAGCTTCCAGCATCATTATATTCTTCAAGTTCCCAATGTTTATTTGAATTCAACCTGAAGATTTCTACATGCATACTTTCAGAATCAACAAGAATATATTCTTTCAAAGTGTTTATATCACGATAGAGTTTAAACTTTTCACCACGGTCATAATTTTTTGTTGACTTTGAAAGCACTTCAA
>JBDUBY010000334.1:0-8854 GCA_040003735.1 Parafilimonas sp. | reverse complement strand
TAAAGACAAAGTGTGTGTGTGCCAAAAACATTACCAGGTTCAAATAAACCACCACCCACACCGCTCCATGCGGAGCCATCCCATTGTGCAATTCCATCCGTTTCTATAGCATCTGAATGAGTAAAATAACCGCCAGCATAAAGATTTCCATTATAAGTTTTAAGCGCAAACACATACTGATAAAATAATCCACTCATTCCGAGGCCAAGTGCTGACCATGAACTTCCGTTCCAGGAAGCAATATTATTAGCCGGTACTCCACCTGCTTCGGAAAAAAGTCCACCTACAATAAGGTTGTTGTTGTAGTTGGTTAATGAGTATACGATATTGGAAATTCCGCTGCCCAGTGCTGACCAGGTTGTTCCATTCCATGTAGCGATATGGCTGGCAGTTATTCCACCGGCAGAAGTAAAGAAACCACCAGCAATCAGTTCATTGTTGTAAACTTCAACGGCCATTACTGAACCCTGTGTTCCTACCACACCACTTCCTAATGCAGCCCAATGTCCATTCGTATATTGTGCAATATTATTAACCGGAAGACCATCTGCTTCGGTGAAATATCCTCCTGCAATCAACGTGTTGTTATATACCGTAAACGATGTGACAATATCATTCATATCGCCCAAGTTATTATACCATTTGGTACCATCCCACCGCGCAATGCCTAACATTGGCTTTCCACCTGCTTCCGTAAATTCGCCGCCCACATACAGGCTGCCATTAAAAGATGCTAACGCCCAAACTTTAGCATTTACACCCAAACCCAGGGGATACCAGTTTGTACCGTCCCAACGCGCAATATGACTGGCGCTCACACCACCTGCATCAGTAAAATTTCCGCCAACAATTAAATCGCCATTATATACAGTACTTGCATAAACCCAATCATTCATTCCAGTGCCGAGTGTTGACCATTTTTGAGAGAACGCTGTTTGTGAAAAAATGAAAGTGAAAATGAGTAATGCTGAACACAGCTTTTTTACGAATATTTTTTTTTGTGTTTTCATGAAATTGGTTTTGAAGTTTGTGTGTTTTAAAATTGAGTATAAAGGTATAGGTTGGACCAGGCGGCATTTATGATAACAAACATGGAAATACATAACATTTATCATGACACGTATAAAGGTGACTTCCTTTGAAAGATTTAAAGTTCCCATACACCAACCCTTTTATTACAAACGGTAATTTTATAAAATTTTTCATTGAAATAACTTTGGAGTCAAAGATGTTTGATAGCTGAGTAAAAATAGATTGCTTTAATCTGGTAAATGTTACACATCTATGGTAATAAGTTACATAATTCACATTTGCAAGTGTAATTGTCTCTTCCCTTTGTTGCTGTTCAATTGCAGCAGTGATGATTGTAATCAATTTAAAACATTAGCATAGCAGAAGCGTTGTTGATGGTTAGTGTTGATGATAAATTTCCAAAAGAATTTTATTGATTCAAACATTTAATTGTGTCATTTGCATATCTGCTCCAATGTTGCTTGAACGGTTTAGCATCTATTACATGATTGCGATTTATATAAGATACATATGCATTAAAACTTGTGCTATCCTGTATTTTTTTCCACGTGATAACTTTTCCTTTATACTCAACAATTAAAGTCCCTCTTTTGATATCACATGTTGTAAATAATCCTTTACCGGCTTGAGGAATTTTAGAACGTTTAATCAGTAAGTGTTTTTCTAATAAAGACATTAACATCAAAAATAAGATGAGCATGTTAAATGATAACTTCTTTTACTTCTTTCATTATACTAAGTTTCTGCCTAAGCGCTTTCATGTCCTCGCTAATCTTTTGCTTTATCACATGGACATAGATTTGAGTTGTACTGAGTTTAGTATGCCCCAGCATCTTGCTTACTGTTTCAACCGGCACTCCATTTGTCAAAGTAACTGTTGTTGCAAATGTGTGCCGGGCTGTGTGAAAACTTATTTCCTTTTCTAATTCCACACAACGCGGCAATCTCTTTGATGTATTTATTTAATCGTTGATTAGACATGAATGGTAGTAAACGTTGCCTGTAATAAACTCTTGGTTCATTTTTATATTTTTCAATTATTGAGTAAGCTTTTGGTAACAGTGGAAGATTAACGGCTATTTCAGTTTTTTGCCGGTTTGTTTTTATCCAGTATTCTCCATCAATGCCTATACATAAATTATTACTTCGCAGGTTATTCATATCAACAAATGCTAAACCTGTGTAACAGGAAAATATAAATAAAACTTGCTCTTGCTACAATCTTTTTTGATAGTTCGATGTTTTCAATTTTGGATAATTCATCTGCAGTAAGAAAAGACATTTCTTTTCTTTTAAACCTTAGCTTATATTAAGCAAATGGGTCTTTGTGTATCCATTCCATTTTATATGCCAGTGTTACCATTTTTTTTAAACGTTCCATATGCTTCATAATGCCGTTGTTAGTAAGTGGATTGCTTTTATCTAACGGTTCACAGGTTCTGAGAAAAAATTCAAATTCTGTAATGAATTGGTAATTGAGCGATGAAAGAAAGATGTCAGAATTCTTATATTTCTTTATAAGGAACAGGTGAACATATTTCCTCGTGGTGTAATAATTCTTTAAAGTACCCCATGAAAGAATTGTCTTCATGTTAGTATTGTGGTAATCTATCAAACCAAGTAAAGTATTGTCTGCTTTTGTTTCGCCCAGGTAAAGCGTTTTAATCGCCTGTGGGCTAATAACCTTGTGTTCTAACAAAAGCTGTTGATGGCATTCCATCAAACGATAACGGGTATCATCAATAAACTTATTGATTTGTTTTGCTTCAATAGTTTTACTTGAAATACTTTCTTTCCTTGAATCCCATAAAGAACATTGTATTGTTCGTTTAAGAGAAATATCAATCACTTTTTTTGAAACGGTGATACGCGCATAGATGTACGCGTTATCAGAATTATTTACTTTAGGCAGCGCAATAAAACGCACTGCAAACGTTTGGGTAGTTTTCATACATCACATTTTTTAATTTAAAAATTCTTATTCCTCAGTACTACCGGTAAAACAATTGTGTGAAGCTTCTTAAAACAGCCCATCACTTCATCGAAGATAAAGCTTCAAAGGGCTAAAAATAGTCACATCAATTATCTCATAAAACCTATGAGATAATTGATGTGAGATTAAGTAAAATGCGGTAAAGTGTAAAAATTACAAAGCCCGCAATTTATTGATTTTGCAGGCTTTAAGTAAAAGTTAATTAAAATGTTCGTCGGGTGGACTGGATTCGAACCAGCGACCCCTTGCACCCCATGCAAATACGCTACCGGACTGCGCCACCACCCGAACTTTAATCATCATCTACTAACCGGGCAAATGTAAAAGGCTTTTTATAAAATTCAGTTTATATTTGCCAAATTTTGCCGCTATACATGAAGATTCTACTGCAGCAGGTTACGATTGCAGATTCCAATTCCCCTCACAACGGAAATAAAAAAGATATTTTAATTGTTGATGGTTTTATTGATCGCATTGACGACAATATTTCGGAGGATTCTGTACAAATATTTAACGCGAATAAAGCGATTGTTACACCCGGATGGGTTGATGTTTTTGCGCATGCCTGTGATCCCGGTTATGAGTTTCGCGAAACTCTTGAAACATGTTCAGATGCTGCTGCTGCAGGCGGCTTCACAACAATATTTACTTTGCCTGATACAAATCCTGTTGTTGATAATAAAACGCAGGTTGAATATATCAAACAAAAATCTGCAGGTTTAAAAATATCCATTCATCCATTGGGAAGTATCTCTAAAAAAAGAGAAGGAAAAGAACTTGCAGAAATGTATGATATGCAACAAAGCGGCGCCATTGCTTTTACAGATGGATTGCAGCCTGTGCAAAATGCCGGTTTATTGTTGAAAGCATTGCAGTATGTAAAAACATTTAATGGTGTTATCATTCAACTTCCGCAGGATAAAAGCATAAACGCAAACGGCTTGATAAATGAAGGCATCACATCAACACGCCTTGGTTTGCCGGGCATTCCCGCACTTGCTGAAGAACTGATGATTGCAAGAGATATTGAATTAGCGGATTACACAAATTCTGCATTACATTTTACAGGCATCACTACGGCAACATCAATAGAATATATTAAAAAAGCAAAACAAAAAGGTTTAAACATTACTTGTTCCGTTACGCCTTATCATTTGTTTTTTTGTGATGAAGATTTGCATAGTTATGATACCAATCTTAAAGTAAATCCTCCTTTGCGTAAGCGAAGCGATATGCTTGCTTTACGCCAGGCTGTTGAAGATGGTTTTGTTGATTGCATCGCATCGCATCATTTACCGCAGGATTGGGATAATAAAACCTGCGAATTTGAATATGCAAAATCCGGGATGATTGGTTTACAAACTGCTTATGCTGCTGTGCAAACTGTTTTACCCGGTTTATCTGCAGAAAAAATTGCAGCCCTTTTTTCTATCAATGCAAGAAAAATATTTGGTTTGCATGAAGTAAAAATTCAAGAGGGCAAACAAGCAGAATTTACTTTATTTAATACAGGCGATTTTACTTTGAAAAAAGAAGATATTAAAAGCAAATCTCAAAACTCTGCTTTCATAAATGTTCCTTTGCAGGGAAAAATTATAGGTATAGTTTCAAAAGGAAATTTATTTTTAAACAACTAAAACTATTTTAAAATGGAAACAAAAGTAACAACGCATATAACGAAAGGTCTTTTACTTTCATTGGTGATAATTGCTTTAAACCTTATTGGCCATGTATTAAATATTGATTTAGAATCGTGGTTTGGCTGGATAGGAGTTGGCATTTTTGTTATAGCAATCATTTGGAGTGTGAATATCTATGGCAAACAAATGGATTACAATGTAACATTTGGAAATTTATTTGCGCATGGTTTTAAAGTTACTGCTGTTGCCATTTGTATCACGTTTCTATACACGCTTCTTGCTGTATATGTTTTATTTCCTGATTCTATTGACAGGATTGTACAAAAAGGAATTGAAAAAGCAATACAGGATAAAAAAATGACACAAGACCAGGTGCAACAGGCGATGCCGATGATTAAAAAGATTACCACTATAAGTATTCTTGCAGGTTCAGTTCTTGGCAATGCAATCATTGGCGCAATTGCATCACTGATCGGAGCGGCTGTAACTAAAAAACAGCCGAAGGATCCTTTTTCAAATCAACCAATATAATTAAATGGATGTATCAATAGTTATTCCTTTATATAATGAAGAAGAATCTTTGCCGGAATTATGCGAATGGATAATTCGTGTAGTAAATGCAAATAATTTTTCTTATGAAATAATTATGGTTGATGATGGAAGTACAGATAGCAGTTGGGATGTAATTGAAAAAATAAGTGCGGTAAATTCAAATATAAAAGGAATAAAGTTTCAACGTAATTATGGAAAATCTGCGGCCTTGAATGAAGGCTTCAAAGCATCTAAAGGCGATGTTGTAATTACAATGGATGCAGATATGCAGGATTCTCCTGACGAAATTCCTGAACTGCGCAGAATGATTCGCGAAGACAATTTTGATATGGTAAGCGGCTGGAAAAAAGTGCGCTACGATAATAAACTCACTAAAAATATCCCATCGAAAATTTTTAATGCTGCTGCAAGAAGTATATCTGGCATTAAGCTGCACGATTTCAATTGCGGTCTTAAAGCTTATCGCAGAAAAGTGGTAAAGAGCATTGAAGTGTACGGAGAAATGCACCGCAATATTCCGGTGTTGGCAAAGTGGGCTGGCTTTAGAAAGATCGGTGAAAAAGTAGTTGAACATCGTCCAAGAAAATATGGTGTTACAAAATTTGGATGGGATCGTTTTATTAACGGTTTTCTTGATCTTACAACACTAACTTTTGTTGGCCGCTTTAGTAAAAGGCCAATGCATTTTTTTGGATTATATGGAACGTTATTTTTCCTATTTGGTTCATTGAGCAGTTTATTTTTAATAATTGAAAAATTCGCAAAGGCCAATTACGGCTTAACCAATAAACCGCTGTTTTACATTGCACTTGCCGTTATGATTATTGGTATGCAGTTATTTCTTACCGGTTTTATAGCAGAGCTTATTGTACGCAATGCGCCAGACCGCAACAGTTATTTAATTGAAAGAAAAATAGGAATTGTTTAATGTCATCTGTTGTCATTATAGGTCCTGCACATCCGCTTCGTGGTGGTTTGGCTTCTTTTGATGAAAGGCTTGCGAGAGAATTTCAATCACAAAATTTTAATACAACCATTTATACATTCTCACTTCAATATCCTTCATTTTTATTTCCGGGCACATCACAATATTCAACTGAGCCTGCACCAAAAGATTTGAATATAAAAGTTTGCATTAATTCAATAAATCCATTGAATTGGATTAAAATTGGAAATGAATTAAAAAAATCGAAACCTGATATTATTGTTGTTAGATATTGGTTGCCTTTAATGGGCCCTTGCTTAGGAACAATTCTAAGAATCGCAAAAAAAAATCACTATACAAAAATCATATGTATTGCAGATAATATTTTACCACATGAAAAGCGAATTGGCGATCAGCAATTCACTTCCTACTTTTTAAAATCAGTTGATGCATTTGTAACGATGAGCGAAAAAGTGCTGGCTGATTTAAGATTATTCACCAACAAGCCTGCGCAAAAAATCGTGCATCCTTTATACGATAATTTTGGAGAACAGGTTGATAAAGCCGAAGCAAGAAAGCATTTAGGCTTAAACGTTGATGAGAAGATAATTTTATTTTTTGGCTTTATAAGAAAATATAAAGGTTTAGATATTTTGCTTGAAGCAATGGCTTTGCTAAAAGCTCAAATTCCGAATTCTCAACTCCCAATTCCTAAATTATTAATTGCCGGTGAGTTTTATGAAGACAGGAAATTATATGATAGCATTATTGAAAAAAACAACCTTCAATCGCAAATAATTTTATGCACAAATTTTATTGCAGACAGTGAAGTAAAATATTATTTAAGTGCTGCTGATTTTGTTATTCAACCTTACCGCAATGCAACGCAAAGCGGTGTTACGCCACTCGCCTATCATTTTGAAAAACCAATGCTTGTTACAAATGTTGGTGGTTTACCTTCGCTTGTGCCAAATGGAAAAGTTGGGTTAATCGCTGAGCCAAATGCAGAAAGTATTGCAGAAAAAATTAAGGAACTATATAACATAAGCGAAGCATATTTTTTACCACATTTGCGGGAAGAAAAAAAGAAATATAGTTGGAGTATTTTGGTTGATACAATAAAACAGCTATCCAGGCATACGTAATAAATTTTTATACGTACATTTGAAGAAATGGATAAGTATGAAAACGAAACTCACCTTAAATATAAATTCATCTGTTATTGAAAAAGCCAAGAAGAAAGCAGCTAATAAAAAAACAAGTTTATCCGCAATTGTAGAAGATTATCTATATCAATTTTCCGATAACGTTTCCAAAAAAATTACGTCAAAGAAAAGAAAAACAATCACCCAAAGAATTAAAGAGATAACAAAGCCTGTACAAATCTCTGACAGTGAATTAAAAGCAGCATGGCATAAACACTTAGACGAGAAGTATGGCAAATAAATTATTCTTAGATACAAACATTCTAATTGATTTTACGCTAAGACGTGAGTTTGAGTTGCAAGCGACAGATACTTTATTTGAGTTAGGTGAAGAAAAAAAATTAGATTTATTTGTAAGTGAAAGCGTAATAACAACAACGCTTTATTTTCTTCAGAAAGAAAAAATTAATGGCGTTGCTGTTTTAAGAGAATTAAGCAGTTGCATAAATATTGTTAATCTAAAAAAAGATATTTTGTTTTCACAGTTAGAACATTTCAAAGAAACGGAAGATGGGTTACTGTATTTTATGGCTGCTAAGGCAAATCTTAATTTTTTTATAACAAGAAATACGAAGCATTTTAAATTTCAATTACCTTCTTTGCCTGTTTTAACACCTGTTCAATTTTTAAAATTTTATAATTCCAGTAATGATCTATAGAAGCAGAGCTCCTTTAAGAATTGGTTTAGCTGGTGGCGGAACAGATGTTTCTCCGTACAGTGATGAATTTGGCGGTGCAATTTTAAACGCAACCATTTCGCATTATGCACATGCAGTTATTGAACCAAACGAAAAAGGAATTATTATCCAGGCAATGGATCGCAAAGAAGAGCAAGTGCTTGATTGCAATGAATCATTGCCAATAAATGGAACTCTTGATTTACATAAAGGCGTATTTAACCGCATTCAAAAAGATTTTGGAATTCCGGATAAAAATTTTTGTTTAACTACATATGTTGATGCGCCTGCCGGCAGTGGTTTGGGAACTTCATCTACATTAATGGTTGCTATAATTGGTGCTTTTACAGAAATGCTGAAATTGCCTTTGGGTGAATATGATATTGCACATTATGCTTACGAAATTGAACGCAAAGATTTGCAGTTAGCCGGTGGCAAACAAGATCAGTATGCAGCAACATTTGGTGGCGTAAATTTTATGGAATTTTATGAAGATGATAAAGTGATCGTAAATCCTCTGCGTATTCGAAATGAATATTTGCATGAGCTGGAAAACAATCTTGTTTTATACTTTACATCAACAAGTCGTGAGTCTGCAACTATCATTAAAGAACAACAAAAAAATGTGTTGCAGAGAAACGAAAAATCAATTGAAGCGATGCATCAATTAAAAGAACAGGCACGCAGAATGAAGGAAGCTTTATTACGCGGAAGATTAAATGAGATTGGCGAAATTCTTGACTTTGGTTTTCAACAAAAAAGAAATATGGCGCATAATATTTCTAACAGTTCAATTGAAGAAATTTATGAAGCTGCAAAAAAAGCAGGCG
>JBDUBY010000364.1:0-2648 GCA_040003735.1 Parafilimonas sp. | reverse complement strand
CCATATAAATTGTAATTGGATGAAAATGTTGCTATATCATTTTTTTCAATTACCTCTCTCGCTTGAAAATAAGGCACAGCCATATTAACACCTAATGCTTTTACTTCATCGCTTCTGCTTACAATGCACCCATCATTATTACTTAAAACAACAACAGGCTTTTCAACAAGCTCCGGGCGAAAAACTCGTTCTGCCGAACAGTAAAAACTATTGCAATCAACAACGGCGTACATGTGGAGTTATAAGTTTTAAGTAAGCGTTTATAAATTGAATAATGCTGCCTGCGTTACTTCTTCTTTAATTCCTTCAAACATAAACTTCTCAACCTGTTTATAATATTCTCCTGCTTTTCGTTTTAGCAGCAATGCATGACCGGCAATAAATCTTCCATGAAAATCTGCATGTTCATATTCCAGCCAGCCTTTTTCGTATTGCCAGGGTTGTAACTTCCTGGCAATAGTTAAGTGCGGATCAGTGATGAAATGCGGCTTATTATCTTTATCCATCTTCATAAATTTTTGTGCATTTTGCTTTAATGTTTTTACAGCATTCATAATCGGTACTTTACTTACAATGTTTATATAGATTGTGTGCGATGGAAAACTGCCAAAATCTTTCACTTCAATTTTAAATGGTGATAATGTTCTTGCATTATTACGCAGCGATTGCCTTATGTACATTTCCGTTGATGGAAATTGTTTGAACACTGCTAATGTTATATGTGGTAATCCTTTTCTTGCCTGGTCGCAACTGTAATCTGCAGCAAACTTTTCTTTAATAGATTTTATTTCCTCCCATAACGCTTCATGTGGTTGTATCACCAATAAATATTCAGCAGGAAATAAATTATTTGCGCTTCTCAGTGCGTCATCGTTAACAAATTCCTGCAGCTTCATTGCCTGTTTCATATAAACACTTTTATTAGTTATTGAATGAGCATAAAATTTAGCGCTCATTCAATAACTATATTTACACAATAGTTCAACCCTCGTTATATCTAATTATACATTGTATTTATTGATGCCATTTTAAACACGTTCACCTGCTGGCATTTATCAAACTGGTTTTGCCGTTTTAATAAAACAAGTTTATCAACCATAAAACTTGCATTAAAAGTTTTTCGTGAGTAATCCATCATGGCTTTATCATAAATACTTCTTTGCAATTTTCTCGCAATGGTCATGTGCGGATATCTAGGAATTTTAGCAGCCGGAAATCCATTGTCACGCACATATTGATCAATAATTTTTAATGATGAAGCCAATTGCTTAAAAGGTTCATGATCCTGTATTCTTGCATAAATAGTATGCGGTGGAAAACCACTGAAATTATTCAGCATTACATCAAAACTTTGCTGGCTGCTTATTATTTTATGCATCCATTTAATAATGGTGTTTTCCATTTCTTCTTTAGCAAGAAAATTAGCTACCGTTATATGTGGTAAAGTTTTTTTAGCAATACTCACATTATAAGCGGCTGAGAATTTTTCTTTTTCCTCTTTCAGCTTTTCAAAAACTTCAGATGCCGGGCTCACTACCAACAGGTATTCGTAAAATTTTGGCGCAGCAAAGCTTGCTGCCGGTGGAAAGGTTAATCCGTTTTTCATATAGATAATTTTATTTTGAAATTTTAATTATTAAAACGCTAAGATAAATATTTTAGTTTAATTTTACTAAACAATTTAGTTAATCAAAATCTTTGTATATGGAACAGGAAGCAATGTTTAATGCTGCTTATAATGGCAGTAAAAATTTTACGCAGCACAATGTAAAAACCGCAAATGCCAACGGCTTTGCCGCAGCTGCAGACGATTATATGGAACGCGGAATTGATCTTAATGAACAGCTTATTTTAAACAAACCTGCCACATTTTTTTTTCGGATGAATGGAGATGCAATGATGGAAGATGGCATTTTTAGCGGAGACGTTTTAATTGTTGACCGCAGCATAAAACCATTAAGCGGAAAGGTAATTGTAGCGGTGCTGGATGGTGAATTACTGGTGCGGCGCATACACAGAAATTTAAACAGTGTTGAGCTTGTTGCTGCCAATAAAAAAATGAGCAGTATACAGCTTACATCTTTCGATGATCGCAGTAACGTTTGGGGAGTTGTAACCTGTGTAATTCACGTGCTTGAACGAAGTTTATTTGTTACAAAAAGCAAAAGCGAATTCAATCAGAAAGACAGGTTCGGTAAAGAGCAGAAATTTTATTAGAAGGTTTTTTTGTTGATCAGCTGTGGTATTTCAATTAAGCACGGTTGTGTCACTCCCTTGTGCTGTAAAACAGATAGCAGCATCGCCTGAACCTGGATTTATCTGATTAAAGGATTCACATAATTTTTTAGTGCAATATTCATTCAAAAATTTAAGCACTCAACTATTTAATAGCTTAAACTAAGTATAAGGCATCAAGGTTCAGTTGCTGAAAAAGCGATACCATAAAAGCTGAATCAGGGCAAATGAATGGATGTGCTGCATATCATCCATTCTTGTTTTTCTTGGTTACTTTCTTTGTATCAAGACAAAGAAAGTAACAGACATAATTAAATAAAAATATTAACCAATGAAAAACATCACACATAATCCAAACGCAAAACCACAACCAAAAGATAAAGAAGAAACAACACAATATCATCATGGTCGTG
>JBDUBY010000314.1:0-8881 GCA_040003735.1 Parafilimonas sp. | reverse complement strand
TGTAATGTGCGCTCTGTTTGGTTTTGCGCTGTTGACATACTTTCCTGGTAAATATTGTTTGCATCAAAAATTCTATTGCCATATACGCCTTGTAAAAAAACGCTCAAATCAAAACCCATATAACTAAAACTATTGTTCATTGCATATATGAATTTTGGATTTGGATTGCCAATGTATGTTCTGTCATCAGCATTAATTACACCATCGCTGTTTAAATCTAAAAAGCGAATATCGCCGGGTGATGTGCTGTTGAATGAAGTTGTTCCGGCTTGTTGCACAGCATGGTTATCTATATCTTTCTGTGTTTGAAAAATACCATCGGTTACAAAACCATAAAATTCGTTGGCAGGGAAACCAGACTGGTCAATTCCAAAGTTTGCATTCAACCCATAATTGTCAACAAACAATGGCTTATTACCATTAAGACTTTTAATTTTATTTTCATTAAATGAAATATTAAAATCAGTATTCCATGTAAATGCGCCCACTAAATTTCTTGTTGACACACCAATCTCAATGCCTTTATTTTCCAGGCTACCTGCATTTACAGAAGGCACATTGGTACTTGAATAACCTGTTGTAACAGGCACCACAGCAGGCACCAGCATTTCAGAGGTGTTTCTTAAATACGCGTCAATTGTAAGGTTAACCCGGTTGTTTAAAATAGTTGCATCCAAACCAATATTGCTTTGCTCAACCTGTTCCCATTGCACATTAGGATTTGGTAATATTAAAGGATATACAATTGTTACAGGGTTATTGTTGAAGTTGTAATTTGCAATGCTAAGGTTTGATGCGAATGAATAGTTTCCAATATTTTGATTACCTGTAACACCATAACCGGCACGAATTTTTAAATCGTTGATGAAAGGCACATGAAAGAAATCTTCTTTTGAAATACGCCATGCAACAGATGCTGATGGAAATGTTCCGTATTTATTGTTCGAACCAAAACGGGATGAACCATCACGGCGCACAGTTGCTGTAACAAGATATTTATCTTTATAATCATAGTTCACTCTGCCCATAAAAGAAAGGAGCGCCCACTCTGCTCCATCACCACCAACGTTCGCTATTCCAGTTCCTGCATTTAGTTGTTGTGTTACATTACTTGGAAAATTTGTTTTATTTCCGTTGATGAAATCATAACGATTATTTTGTGAACTAGTGCCTGCAAGCACAGTTAAATGATGGTCTGTACCAAAGAGTTTATCATACGTAAAATAATTATCCCATAAATAAGTTAGGCTCTTGTTGAATTGTTGTGCGAGATAAGCTTGTGTTTGCGGATTCGGTTCAAAATCATAAACAGGTGCCCAGCTTTTACTATCATAAAACAATGCCTGGATTCCTGCAGTTGTTTTAAATGTTAATGATGGAAGAAGAGAAATTTCAGCATACACATTTCCTAAAATATTGTAACCTCTTGTGTCGTTCGTATTAATGTTTGCTGTACCGATTTGATTGGTGATATCACCATACCATAACGAATTACCTGTAATTTTTGAATAGCTTCCGTCACTTGCAAAAATGGGTTGTACAGGATTTGCTGCCATTGCGCTCCGGATATCATATGAGCCGTTTGGTTTATTGTCTGCAGTTAATGAAAGATTATTGCCAAACGTTAACCATGAAAGCGGTTTTGCCTGGCTGTTAAATTGCGCTGTGTATCTTCTGTATGCAGTGGTGATGACAATACCTTTTTGGTCGAGCACACTTCCTGAAACATAATAACTGTATTTATCAGAACCGCCTGAATAAGCCAATGAATAATTCTGCATGGGCGCTGTACGAAACAATGCACTCAACCAATCTGTACCAACGCCTATCGTATCAGGATTTGCATAACCAGGATTTGTTGTTTGGTTGCCATTGGTAAGTACTTCATTATTTAATTCTGCGAATTGTTTTGCATTCAGCATTGGCACAACGCTAGTTGCTTTTTGCCAGCCTGTATAAAAATCAAATGATAAATGCCCTTGTCCACTCGCACCTTTTTTTGTTGTAATCAATACAACACCATTTGCACCACGCGAACCATATATTGCAGATGCAGATGCATCTTTCAAAATATCAATAGATGCAATATCATTTGGGTTGATGTTATTCAACGGCGCATCTGTTGGCACACCATCCACAACAATCAGCGGGCTTGCATCATTAATTGTTCCGGTGCCTCTTATTCTGAAAGTAACATTGCTGCCCGGCGCACCCGATGCAATTACCTGCACACCGGAAGCTCGTCCTTCAATGCCTTCACCTGCATTTGCAATGGGCATGGAATTAAAATTTTTTGTGCTTACTGATGCAACGGAACCTGTAATATCTTTTTTACGTTGCGAACCGTAACCTACTACCACAACATCACCAAGATTGGCAACAGATATACTCAACACAACATTAAATGATGTTTCATTGTTTACATCAACTTCTTTATCGGCATAACCAACAGAAGAAAGCACCAACGTTGCATTGCTGTTTGAAATGTTGAGTGTAAAGCTGCCATCGCTATTTGTTGCGGCAGAACTTTTTGTACCTTTTTCTGTTACGGTTACCGAAGGAATTCCTCTGCCTGAGCTATCTGTAACTGTGCCTGTAATTTTTTTGCTTTGTGCAAACAAAAAAAATGGCATCAGCAGAAAAAAAGAAATAAAAACCGGCTGTTTACATCTTCGCATATTGCAATCGTTTTAGACTGTTAGTTTAATAAGTAATCAATGCAGTTGGATTATGCTACAAAAGAACAAACAGTTTTTAGTAGTTTGTTTTCATAGCGTACCAACTTGTTTTCAAAACGTACCAATTTTTGTAAATATTGATTTTACAATGAGTGGTTAATTATTTTTGGAAATGAAATTACATACTGCTTGAAAAGATTACTGCTTATATCATGGCTGGTGTGCATTACAAACTTTCTTTCTGCACAATTTTATTATTTCCGTAATTACCAGGTGAATGATGGTGTTTCAAGCAATACGATAACCTGCATAATGCAGGACAGTAAAGGTTTTATGTGGTTTGGAACGCGCAATGGCTTAAACAGGTTTGATGGTTCAAGTTTTAAAATTTTCAGGAATGATATTAATGACCCGCAGAGTATTGGCAGCAACTCTATTCTTTGTTTATATGAAGACAAAAATGAACATACATGGGTGGGCACTTACAAAGGTGTTTATGTGTATAATGCAGTAAATGAAAAGTTTTCTTTGTTTGATAAAATTCCTCAAGGTGAAGTAAGATATATACAAGGTGATAAGCGAAATAATATATGGCTAATCGCTAATCATGTTTTATATAAGCTGAATGAGAAATCAAATGCAGCGACGGCTTATAATTTTCCTGGCACACAATCTTCTATCTTAAATATTGATGATGATGGCAATATTTGGATTGCTACAACAACTGGTGAATTAAAAAAATACAATCCGGCATCAAATAGTTTTTCAGAAATCAATATTAATAAGCTTTATAAAAATAATAGGCAGGTATTCATTCAAACAATCTATCCGGTAACAGACACAACGCTAATAATTGCCACGTTGCAACAGGCGCTTCTCTTCAATACAAAAACATTAAGCTTTACAAACATTTTTAAGAATACGGCTTGGGAAAATAATGTACAGATCCATAAAATCATAAACCAAAATGCAAATACATTTTGGTTTGGAACAGAAAATGGTTTGTTGATTGTTGATTTTTCAAAAAATCGTATTCAGCAAATACAAAAGCAATATGCAAATCCTTACGCGATAGATGATAACGTGATAACAGATTTCTGCAAAGACAAAGAAGGCAATACATGGGTAGGAAGCTTTTTTGGCGGCGTTAATTATTATTCAAAACAACTTAACCAGTTTCAAAAATATTTTCCATTGCCTGGCACCAACAGCGTTAGCGGAAATTTAATTCATGAAATATGTGCCGATGAAAAAAATAATTTATGGATTGGAACTGAAGATGCAGGCTTAAATAAGCTCAATCTTTCAACCGGAAAATTTATACCGTTTATCCCGGGCAAACAAGCTGGCAGTATAGCGTATCAAAATATACATGGCTTAGTTGCAGATGGAAACAAATTATGGATTGGAACGTATGAACATGGTCTTGATGTAATGGATTTGCAGACAGAAAAGGTAATTAAGCATTACGAAAAAAATGATAAGCCCAATTCACTCAACAGTAATTTTATTGTAACTATTTATAAAAGAAAAAACGGTGACATTTTAATTGGTACATGGAATGGCTTATATAAATATAATAAGGCAAATGATAACTTTATTTTGATGCCTTACTTCAATCGACAGGCACAAAGTATTTTGGAAGATGAGAACAACACTTTATGGGTTTGCAGTTACGGAAACGGCGTTTATTTTTATAATGAACAAACAGGTGTAAAAGGAAGTTTTAATTACGATGCGCATAATCAAAATTCACTATCCAACAATTATGTAAACAGTATTTTCGAAGACAATAAAAAGAACATTTGGTTTTGTACAGAAAGTGGTTTGTGCAGGTACGATGCATCATCAAAAAAAATAATCCGCATCGATGAACCCGCTTTACGCGACAATCAGATTTTTAAAGTATTGCAGGATGATAATGGATTATTATGGATTTCTACTTCAAAAGGTTTGGTAAGATTAAATCCGCAAAACAATCAAACAAAAACTTACAATACCAACACTGGATTATTAAGTGAACAGTTTAATTATAATTCAGCTTTCAAATGTAATAATGGCAACCTTTATTTTGGAACAGTAAAAGGATTAATAAGTTTTAATCCATCTGCATTTGTTGAAAATAAATCAGCGCCGCCTGTTTATATAACAAACATTGAGGTAAATAATAAGCAACTAAAAATTGGCTCTGAAAATGCAAGACTGAAGCAAGCTGTTCCATACACTTCATCTATTACGTTACCATACGATAGTTCATCATTAACAATACAAGTTGCAGCGTTGAGTTATATTATTCCTGCGATGAATGAATACATGTATAAAATGGACGGACTTGATAAAGACTGGACGCACATCAATGGCAATCGCAATATTTATTATACCAAGTTACCTCCGGGCAATTATACGTTTGAAATAAAAGCATCAAACAGTGATGATGTTTGGAATAAAACACCAACAACACTCAGCATACAAATTTTACCGCCATTTTGGGCAAGTATATGGGCTTATATTTTATATGCATTGATAATAATTGCAATTGCATTTATTATTTTAAGATATTACTTTATTGCATTACGCGAAAAAAATCAGCGTAAAATAAAAACGCTGGAAATGGAAAAAGAACGTGAAATATACAATGCAAAAATTGAATTCTTTACCAATGTTACGCACGAAATAAGAACACCATTAACGTTAATTAAATTGCCGGTTGAGAAACTATTGAAAAACTTTTCAAAAGATGCAATTTTGCATGAGAATCTTGCCATGATTAATAAGAATACAAACAGGCTGATACATTTGACTGACCAGTTACTTGATTTTAGAAAAGCAGAAGCGAACAACTATAGTTTGAGTTTTGTAAAGACTGATGTGAATGAATTGCTGAAAGAATTATTTACTACTTATAAACCTGTTGCGGAAGAAAAGAAGTTATCGTTTAAACTGGAAATGCCGCGCATTAATTTAATGGCGTATGTTGATGCAGAAGCTTTCAGAAAAATTCTTAGTAACCTTTTTAGTAATGCTTTAAAATACGCAGAAAATGTAGTAACAGTAAAGCTGCTTCCGTTCAACAGTTACGATAATATTTTTTATATCGAATTTAAAAATGATGGGTTTATTGTTCCATATGATTTGAAAGAAAAGATATTTGAACCTTTTTATCGCGTTAAACAAACAGAAAAATTTACAGGCACAGGTATTGGCTTGCCGCTTTCACGTTCATTAACGGAATTACATAAAGGGAATCTGGAGCTGAAGCAATCGCAAAACGAACAAAATATTTTCCTGCTTTCTTTACCTATTCACCAGGATACAGAAATTAATTTGGATGATTTTGAAACTATAGAAATCAGCAATGCAGAAAATAATATTACAAGTGATGAACAACCTAATCTACAACAACACAATGTTTCAATTTTAATTGTTGAAGACAATAAAGAGATTACTAATTTTTTGCAAAAAGAATTAAAAAATAATTTTAATGTTTACAAAGCGACAGATGGATTACAGGGTTTGGAAGTATTGAAAAGTGAAAATATTCATCTCGTAATTAGTGATATTATGATGCCGGTTATGGATGGTATTGAGCTTTGTAAAAAAATTAAGACAAATATTGAATACAGCCACATTCCTGTTATTTTATTAACGGCGAAAAATACTATTACATCAAAAATTCAGGGCCTTGAAACCGGTGCTGATGCATACATTGAAAAGCCTTTTGTTTTAGAATATTTAGTTGCGCAGATAAACAGTCTTTTAAACAATCGAAATCATACAAAAGAATATTATGCACATTCACCTCTGGCACACATAAAAGGCATTGCGCCAACCAAAGCAGATAAAAAATTTTTAGAAGAACTGCAAAATATAATTGATGAAAACATTATGGATAAAGATCTTGATGTAGACACTTTATCAAAGATGATGAATATGAGCCGCGGTACATTTTACCGAAAAATAAAAGGTCTTTCTGATCTTACACCTAATGAGCTTATCAATTTATCACGCCTAAAAAAAGCGGCAGAATTATTAGCTGAAGGAAAATACAAAATCAACGAAGTGGCCAATATGGTTGGCTATAATTTAAACAGTAATTTTTCAAGGGATTTTCATAAGCAATTTGACGTTACGCCTTCCGAATATTTGCAAAACTTAAAGAAGGCAATGCATTGATGAGTTAATCAATTTGCTGAATTGAACCCCGCAATCCCTCCCTCACCGCTGGAAACAGTATATCTAACTTCAATTAATTAAAGAAAGCTCGTGAAACGCAAGTGGGACGGGCTTTTTTGTTTTTTAGCACTTAAATTTGCGCAATTATGTAAAAAAATTTTGGATGTTTTTTCTACTTAAGAAAAGAAACAAAAATGCTATAGGATAAATTGAGGTTTTTTGGAAGATTACTGTTCACTCAGCTTACAGTTCCTATAAAATTTGCGCTGGGAGGAAATGCATGTGGCAAGACCTAATTGTTTTGCTAATTTTTGCCAAAAAAAATTGAATCCCCACCAGATACCTTTATTACTTTATCCAACTGATCTAATGAGAAGCGACTTTAACAAACAGAGATAGCTATTCCAGATATAGATTAGTGTGCCAGATTTAAATTGATAAAGAAATAAAGAATATGACGTTCCGCATTTTTTTATAATTATTGATATGTTTGTTGAAGTTGTATTCTGACTATAAAATATAATGCAATAAATTAAACTTCGCAAGGTCACAATTAAGATGTGAGAATATTACTTCCGCCGTTTCAAATCTCATCAAAAAAAAACATAACGAGTTAAGCTCATACAGCATCTTTGATAGATGTTATACTTTACAATTATTATGATGAAATTTACTTGCATCAACATTTAAAATAAATTGCCATAATGAAAAAAATAAGTGCATTAACAGTGTTTATATTGATGTGCTTTATTGCAATGGCGCAGCAAAAAAAAGTACCTGTATTTGTATCGGGAACAGAAGGCTATAAAAGTTTTCGCATACCTGCCATTATAAAACTGCCAAATGGCAGCTTGCTTGCTTTTTGTGAAGGGCGTGTGCATGGCTCAGGAGATTTTGGCGATGTGAATATTGTATTGAAACGCAGCAACGATAATGGAAAAACTTGGAGTCCACTTCAAACTGTTGTTGATAATGATTTACTGCAGGCAGGCAACTGTGCACCTGTTGTTGATATGATGGATGCTGCTTATCCGCAGGGAAGAATTTTTCTGTTTTATAACACGGGTAATAATAATGAAAGTGAAGTAAGAAAGGGCAATGGCTTGCGTGAAGTGTGGTATAAAACTTCCATTGATAACGGCAACACATGGAGCGATGCCGTGAACATAACCACGCAGGTACATAAACCTAAACAACCGCAAATTAATGCTGCTTATAATTTTGCTGAAGACTGGCGAAGCTTTGCCAATACGCCCGGTCATGCTATACAATTATCGCATGGTAGCTATAAAGGAAGAATATATATAGCAGCCAATCATTCGGCTGGTAATCCGCAGCCACACGGCACAGATTATAAAGCCAATGGATTTTACACGGATGATCATGATAAAACTTTTCACATTAGTGATGATGTAAATATTGCGGGTGGTAACGAAAACATGGCAACGGAATTAAGCGGTGATAAACTTATGCTTAACCTGCGTAATCAATGCGGCGATAAGAAAGAAAGAATTATTGCCATTAGCAACAATGGCGGGGCTCTGTGGGACACTGCTTATTTCGATCAGCAACTTCCTGATCCTGTTTGCCAGGGCAGCATTCTTACCATCGGTGAAAAAAATGGCAACGCTATTATTGCTGTATGTAATAATGCCGATACTGTAAAGCGTGATAACCTTACATTGCGTATAAGTTATGATGAGGGAAAAACTTTTAAAAAGAATATTGTTATTGCTAAAAGCACAGCTAACTATAACGGTGATTACACAGCGTATTCAGATATAGTGCAAATAAGCAAAAAAGAAATTGGCGTACTGTATGAATATGATAATTATAAAGAGATTATATTTTGTGCCGTTGAGTTTTAAAAATATACAAAACAAAATATTTATTGTCTGGATAAAATTTTATTAATCTTATAGAACTTACTGCCAGTAATGGTTCTGGCCCCTCTCCTTTGGAGAGGGGTTGGGGGTGAGGTCAAAACATCAACACATGAATAAAAACATTTTGCTTGCTTTTTTAATGCT
>JBDUBY010000255.1:0-28643 GCA_040003735.1 Parafilimonas sp. | reverse complement strand
ATGCAGTAAGGAATAAGAAATACAAACATCATCCAGGTAGATGAAGCAAAAGCAAATAATACCAATCCTATTGTGTATAAGATCAACCCGAGATAAATGCTTTTTTCATCGCCGATTTTCGGATTCAATACTCTTGTTAATCCTACCTGCGCGCCACCAACAAGCACACCCACAACGGCGAGAGAAATACCCACCAGGCCGGGTGTCCAGTTGAAGCGATACATCGTAAAAAAACTCCAGTTTCCCTGGATAGCCTGCGCTGCCATGTAAATAAGAAAAAAACCTACCGCAAGACCAGCAATCCCCGGTGTTCTTTTTAAAAATTGTAATGAACCAAAAGGGTTTGCTTTTTTCCAGTTAAAAGCACGGCGGTTGCTTTCGCTTAATGATTCAGGCAGTACAAAAAAACCATACAAAGCATTTAATAAACATAATACTGCCGCCGCATAAAAAGGAGCTCTTATTCCCCAGCCCGCCAGTAATCCACCTAATGCCGGGCCAATAATAAAACCTACACCAAATGCAGCGCCGATCATTCCAAAGTTTTTGGCTCTTGTTTCTGGTGTACTCACATCGGCAATGTAAGCAGACGCAGTTGTAAAGCTGGCACCTGTAATGCCTGCTACTACACGGCCAACAAACAACCATCCAAATGTTGGTGCCAATGCAAGAATGATATAATCAATACCAAAACCAAATAACGATGATAATATTACGGGCCTGCGGCCATACCTGTCGCTTAAGTTTCCTATTACGGGTGCAAATAAAAATTGTGTAATTGCATATGTGGATAATAATAAGCCGCCATAGGCACTTGCCTCGTTGATAGAAATGTTTTTAAGTTCGGCGATTAGTTTAGGTAATACCGGAATGATGAGTCCAAATCCCATCGTATCAATTAAGAGCGTAATAAATATAAATCCTACCGCTGGTTTTCTTTCCTTAGCAATGTGTTTTCAATTTGCTGCGCAAAGGTGTGAGAAATTTTCTTTTTACGTGCGGTGCAAACTGTAAAGTTTATTAATGATGAAAAACGATAAACGATACAATCTTCTTAATCTATAATCACTTTCATAAATACCCGTTCCCTATTTTTGTGCGAAACCAATATAGTAAATGGAGCAAGTTTGTAGAAACTGCGGTTATAGTTTCAATGGTGCTTATTGTAATAACTGTGGACAAAAATTTGATGTTTCAAGGTTTACTTTCAAACACATCTTTGAAGAAGCGTTGCATGCATTTACGCATGCTGACAAAAGCTTCCTGGCCTATATACAAAAGTTATTTATACATCCGGGTAAATTAAGTTATGAATATATTATTGAATGCAAACGGAAGAAGTATTATAATCCATTTACTTTTTTTGTACTAATTACAGCAATCGACGCATTTGCAGAAAGTTTTGATATAAATATAAAAGAGAAACTGTTTAATGAAAATAATGAATACGGCCATATATTTAATGTGTATAGCAAACTGCTGTATTTTGCTCTCATCCCACTGTTTGCGTTTGTGATGTGGCTTGTACATTCAAAAAAGCCACGTATACAGTTTAGTGAGTGTACCGTTTTTGCAATGATTTTGGTAAGTATGTATAGTATGATTGAAACCCTCGTACATTCTATAAATTATCTTTCAACATTAATCACACATACTTATGTTGCATTAGAAGATAACCTGTTTTATTTTTTCTTTATAATGATTTATATCACTACTGCAGATTATGCATTTTACAAACCAACAGTTAATAGCTCATGGATAAGAAGTGCTGTTACAGGATTATCTTTTCTTTTGATTATGCTTGCTATACAACTCTTTACCGTATATGCATTTATAAATCATTTTCGTGGTATCGGCAGGTTCGATTTGTTCGGAATCAAAATAAATTATTGAGCTGAATAATAATAAATTTTATACATAACATTCCCGCACTGGTATCGCCTGGTTTGATTATAGATATTTAATAGTATACGCAGAGAATTACAACGCCTATAACTGCAGCAAGGCATATATTTTTGCAGAACCTTATTTCCGCTATCAAACAAAAAGTATCACTGACAATCTCCAGCCGTTTTCGCGCAAACTACATACGCTTGGCATACAATTAGGAATACAGTATAAGTTATTTAGAAAATCGCACGAGTAAAAAAAGTCGTTTCCTCATAGTATTATTCGGCAATCATCAGTCAAATAATTTATTTCAATTCTTCAATCTCAATATTTTTCCATCTTACTTTTATACCGCCGCCTTCATGAATTTGTAAAGCAATAAAGCCAACACCCTGCCCAATTTTTTCATCTTTTAAGTAACACATCTGGTGGCCATTTAACCAGGTAGTTACTTCATCGCCATCTACTTTTATTTTATAGGTATTCCATTCACCCATCTTTAAATATTTTTCATCTTCAGGTTTTGGCTGAATGAGCCAGCCTCTTCCATACGATTCATAAATACCGCCGGTATGCTGGCCTGGAGGTGCCACTTCTGCCTGCCATCCGCTGATCTTTACGCCTTCAGGAATTTGCGAATGAAAGAATACACCGCTGTTTCCATTTGCTTCCTGATTAAACTGTAATGTGAGAATAAAATTTTTGTAGTTTTTATCAGTAGATAAATAACCGTATTGTTTATCAGGTCCGCTTTCGCAAATAAGTTCGTCATTTTGCGCATACCATTTTTCAGTACCATGTATCGTCCAGCCTGTAAGATCTTTTCCGTTAAAAAGTTTCTCTTTTGTTTGCGCTGTTGCAAGCAAACCAATAAACATACAGGTAAAAAGAAGCAATGATTTCATTTGAATTTTTTTATGAAGATACATGATGATAGATGTTTTATTTCATAGCTGCATCTTTCTTCAACTTGTCATCATATTGTTGCTGTAAACTATTTAATTCAGCATCATAACCCTGCTGATCTATAAATGCTGCGGGATTATAGGCAGCGCATGGAGGATGTTTTTGCTGCAGCTTAAATTGACTTGAATGGGCAGCCAGCCATATATCAAAATGAATTTTCTTCATGGCCTGAAACGTATAAGCATAATCCTGTGAAATGGTTGGATAAGCGGTAACATCAGCAAAAGGTTTATCAACAATAATACTAGGCATGTTTGCAATAAGCACACGATAAGATGCAACAGAATCATGCACAGTAAATAAAAAACTGCATGAACCTTTTGTATGGCCCGGATGATGCAACATAACTATGTGCATATCACCAAGACTGATAATATCGCTATCATGTAACAAACGGTCTGCATGTACCGGTTTAAAACTTATACCATATTTACCCATTTCATAATCAGTAAGGCCGCCTGTTGCCAGCACATCTGCATCTGCTGCATCTACCATAACCTTTGCATGTGTTTCTTTTTTTATAGCTGCCATCCCGCCAACATGATCGAAATGTGCTTGAGAAGTAAGCAGGATTTTAATGTCTTTAAATCTAAACCCAAGTGCTTCAACATTCTTTTTTATTTGCGCTGGAGTAGATGCTACGCCGGCATTAATAAGTATGCTGCCTTTTGAAGTAGTGATGAGATAACACGCAAGATCGTACGTACCAACATAATATAAATTGCCTGCAATGCGAAAAGGAGAATAAGGTTTTTCCCAACTCGTATCTTTTTTTGGTTCATTTACTTCTTGCGCAATTGATGAAAAATTGAATAATATAAATATGATGATAGCTGTTATACTTTGAACAATATGTTTATTCATTAATTATGTTTCTATAAAGATTATAGTTCGCTTTTTTATACCAGTTTTATTTTTTCACCGGTTGCTGCAGCTTTATAAATAGCTTCCATTATACGTAAATCTTTCAGGCCTTCTTCTCCTGTTATGTGATCTGGTAATTGTTTATTTTCCAACAACAATTTACCAATTCCATCTAACTGTGCAGCCTGCTGGTTAATGTCAGGGAACTTTAGTACACCATTACTTGTTTTGCCTTCAAAAGGCCCGTAACTAATGCCTGGGCTTAACTCAAATTGCCCATCATCAGCAGAAGCAAAAAATCTGTCAACACCACAATTATATGTGCTGGATGAATTGCATACAGCACCGCTTGGAAAATTGAGCTGCCACATAATCGAGGCTTCTACTTCTTTAAATAATTGTGTGTTAGTATTCGGTCCAAACTGTGCGGTAACACTAACAGGTTCTTCGCCCAGCACATAACGGCTGCTTTGCACGCAGTAAATTCCAACATTCATCAGCGGGCCGCCGCCGGATAAAGCTTTATGTAAACGCCATTGCGCAGGATCATCTGTGCGGTAGCCAAGCGAAGATTCAATTAAGCGAACCTGCCCAAAAACTTTCTCCTGTCCCAACCTTTTTATTTCAAGATTATAAGGTTCATAGTGCAGGCGATAACCAATTGCAAGTTGTACGTTAGCATCTTTACAGGCCTTTATCATTTCTTCGCAATCTTTTACTGAAGTAGCTATTGGCTTTTCGCAGATAACATGTTTGCCTGCTTTAGAAGCCCTGATAGTATATTCTTTATGCATTGAATTTGGCAACACCACGTACACAATATCTATATCATTATTCTTTGCGATCGAATCAAAATTTTCATAGTTATAAATATTGTTGTCTGGTATATTATATTGATGTTTCCATGCAGCCGCTTTTGCAGGATGGCCTGTAACAATACCTGCAAGTTTGCAATACTGAGATTGTTGTAAGCCTGTTGCTAATATTCCTGCATAATTTCCCAAACCTACCAATGCAACATTTAATTTTTTATCGTTGCCTGCAGATGATTTTTTGTTGAATGATTTTACAGAAGGCAATGCAATAGAAGCAGTAGCACCCATACCTGTGGTTATTAAAAATGAACGGCGTGAAAATTTTTTCATACAAAAATTTGTTGCTAAACTTAGTAACACAAAGTTGAACAATTTGCAAAAAGAAGATGGGTGGTTGAGAAATGTATTTGTAAGGTATTTAAGCTGATAATAAAAAACTGCTGTATATATTAAACCATGGGTGATCTCATATCAACATATATGAACTCATTGCATTATTATATCAAATATCATTACGCTTAATTGCCTTGCGCCGCTGCTGAAACAGGCTGCCATTTTTCCCAATTGACTATACGTTGTTCATAGCTTTCTTTTGCAAGTTTTATTGGAGATTCGCCTAAAAATATTCTTAATGGCGGGTTTGCTTCATCAACAACTTTTAGTATTGCATCTGCAGTTGCTTCAGGTAAGCCACGCTTTACACCGCTCCTGAATTTTGCTACTTCTTCACGCATTGAATCGTATGCAGGAATTTGTTTTGAACGAACCGCTGAATCATCTGCCCAATCTGTTGAATATCCCGCAGGTTCAATCAATGTAACATGAATACCAAATGATGCTACTTCTTTTGAAAGCGCCTCAGAAAAACCTTCCAATGCCCATTTGGATGCATGGTACATTCCAAGATTTGGAAAAGTAACAATGCCGCCAATGCTTGATACCTGTAAAATATGACCGCTCTTTTGTTCACGCATAATTGGTAATACAGCCTGCGTAACCCACAGCGCACCAAAAACATTTGTTTCAATTTGTTTGCGTGCCTGCTCTTCTGTTACTTCTTCAATAGTTCCAAACAAACCATAACCTGCATTGTTAATTACCACATCCAATCTTCCAAAATGTTCGTGTGCTTTTGCAACTGTTTCAAATACTTTATTATGATCTGTAACATCAAGCTGTAAAGGATAAACCAAATCACCAAATTCATCAGCCAAAGCTTTTAATGTATCTGTATTGCGTGCCGTTGCAACTACTTTATCACCACGTTTCAGCGCAGCTTCTGCCCAAATTCTTCCAAAGCCTTTTGATGCACCTGTAATAAACCAAACTTTTGTATTACTCATTATTATATTTTTAAATTGAAATTATTTAGATGTTTTTGCCGGTCTTACTTCTACCTTACTTGGCAATGTGCGCGGATGCATTTTTAAAAGATCATTCACGATTGCACCAATATCTTCCGGCTGAATTTTCCATGCATCTTTATCGCTTACTTCATGATCGTTAAACTCAGTTGCAACAGAACCCGGCATTATGGTAGTTACTTTAATATCGTGCTTTCTCAGGTCAAGCATAATTGCCTGCGAGAAACCAACAAGCCCAAACTTGCTGGCATTATATGCAGAACCATTCTCAAAAAAATTTGTGCCTGCAAGGCTTGCAATTGTTATAATATAACCTTTGGATTTTTTTAGAAATTCAAGTGAAGCTTTTACACTGTTGAATACGCCCGTAAGATTTGTATCAATAGTACTTTTCCATTGTTCAGGCGTTATATCTTCAATGGAAGCGAAATGACCAACGCCGGCATTGGCAATTAAAACATCGAGCTGCCCAAAATGATCTGTTACTTTTTTTATAGCATTCATTTCTGATTCAAGCGAGCTCACATCAGATTCAAGCGCAAGTATTTTCGACTCATCGTTTGTTAAAGATTGTGCGGCCTTTTTTGCATCATTAAGATGCCGGCTTGTAATGGCAACACGCATTCCGCTGTTTAATAATTTTTTCGCAATGCCAAATCCAATTCCTTTTGAACCGCCTGTTATATAAACAACTTTATTTTCCTGCATAATTATATTTTGAAATTAAAAGCATGTATCAACAAAAATCGTGCATGCAAAATTTATATCATTATGTCATGACCAGGATACAACTAATAACTATATAATGAATAATAAATTAGAGTAAGCTTTCAATTAATATAAAACAATGTATTAACTAAACTTTTTTAACTGGCAGGCATTTTGTGTCACTATTAAAAAAAATTATTATGCTTAAAAAACTAGAAGATGTTCCTTCTTATGTTGCAGGTTTTGTTGCAACGGGTGAAGTAAATAAAGATGATTACAGTACCGTTTTAGTACCTGAGCTTGAACGGTTGGATAAACAACATGGCCACATACATCTTTTAATGATACTGGAAACGCCTGTAAAAAATTTTTCGATTGGTGCATGGTTGCTGGATGCATGGATGGGTTTAAAACATTTTAGGGGATTGAAAAAAGTAGCAATAGTTACCGATGAAACGGGTGTTGAAACTTTCACTAATAAAATCAGTGCCTTAATTCACGGTGAAACAAGAGGCTTTAAACTTTCTGAAAAAGAAATTGCAAAAAATTGGGTGGCAGAAGAATAAATATTTGCAGCATATTATAAATATGCAGAGACTTATTATTTAAAACATCTAAACAGGTTATTTAACGTAGATATAATTATGAAAAAATACTTACTGACAAATTTAAGCTTGCTTGTTTTTTTATGTTCTTATTCGCAAACTGCAGTGCCACCAAATACAGATAAAGCTGCGCAATTTTATTTTGGTATTGGCGCTGCTTATAATAATATTAAAAATCTGGATGCAACATTATCAAATGCAGGCTTGCCAACAATTGGCAAGTTTAATTTAGCAGGCATTGCTGAAGGAGATTTTAGAATGAAAAATTTATTGCTTGGTGTAAACTCAGGCATGGGTGCGTACGAAAAGAAAAGTGATCATTACAATACATCTATGATGAACTATTCAGGCGGAGTTAATATTGGATACTATGTTGTAAACAGTAAAAAATTTCATCTTGCACCGCAGGCAGGTATTGGCTTTTATTCATCACAAATTAAGATTACACAAAGAAATGGTTTTACCAATTTTAATGATGTGCTGGTAAATGGAAATTCAACTGACATTAATCAAAATACCGGAGTGCTGGATTTCTGTTTAAAATTTGATATCGCTGATTTTACAAAAGATAAAAGTTGTTTAACAGGAATTAGATTAGGTTATAAATATGGATTAAGCAAACGTGGCTGGGGTATTGATGAAACAAATAATACAACTGTAACGGATTCGCCAAAAGACAGGATCAATCAATATTATGTATTGCTTACAATTGGTTTTACAAAATTGAAACCGCAAAAGATGTAATCGCTAATTAAAAAGCATTGATGTAAACACCTCAAAAATATCGTATAGGCCTGATGGCATAACCTGCAGTTTTTACTTCCGTTATTTGGTTACCATTCGCAAAGTTTTGAAACCATGCTTTACCCGCATCTACTTCGGTTGAACTCCAGTAAGAAAAAGATGTAAACCCGCCAATGATATCTTTATGCAAATACATTTGGTTAAGTTCATTTTTCGATGGCAGGTACCAATCACTATATCCATTTTCTATTAACTTAATACATTCGATCACAGCATAATCATCGCCATCAGTTTGCGGCTCACCCTGCGTTTTATAAATGTTGTTGCTGTTGCTGATACCGGCGCCAAGCTTTGTAGATTTAGCGCCATTTAGTGTATCTTTCTTTGACCAAAAACCAGGCTCTTCAAAATCTTTAGCAGTTGCAATAATGCCGTGTTTCTTCAATGCATCAAGATAAAAAATTACACCTCCTCCAAAATGCTCGCCAATAAAATGTGTTTGACTTGCGGATGATTGCTGTGATGAAGAAAGCTCGGATTGCTCGCTTTCTTTGGTACATGAAGCAACTACAATAACTATAAATAATAACAGGCAGAAGCGGTTAATTTTATTCATAAGCCGGTAATTTAATAAACAAATATAGTTACAGCAATGAATGATAAAACAGGAAAGTTTTTCATATCACCCATAATAAATATTGAAGATGTTTTGCATTTGTAAAAATGCAGCAACGTTTCTATCAAAGGTTGATTTAAAATAAAGCAGTTATAAACGTTGTAACAGTATAAATTTAAGTATTGTAATTTTATTTTATGATACAAATTTCAAATGATACGCTTGTTGTAACTATTAGTGAAAAAGGCGCAGAACTTCAGAACTTACAATTTAATAACATAGAATATTTATGGCAGGCAGATGCTGATTATTGGGCCAAACATTCACCGGTTCTGTTTCCAATTGTTGGTGAATTAAAAGATGGAAAATATATTTTCAATAATAAAGAATATAAACTGTCGAGGCATGGTTTTGCGAGAGAAAAAATATTTCAAGCCAGTAAAACTTCGGCTACATCTGCAGTTTTTACATTACAGAGCAATGATGAAACTTTAGCGGTTTTTCCATTTCAATTTATTTTTAAAATTGAATATAAAATAATTGATGCAACACTTTTTTGTACCTATCATGTACAAAACATTAGCGATGATATAATGTATTTTTCCGTTGGTGGACATCCTGCTTTCAACGTTCCCTTAAAAAGTGATTTAAACTTTACAGATTATAAGCTTGAATTTAACCAAGACGATGAACTGACACGTTATCTTTTAGTAAAAGGATTGATCGGAGATGAAACAGAACAGCTTCAACTTAATAATAAAACGTTACAGTTGAAATCATCTTTCTTTTATACAGATGCAATAGTGCTGAAACATATAAAAAGCAATGAAATAAAATTATATTCTGATAAAGATGAGCATGGATTAAAATTTAAGTTTGAGGGCTTTCCTTATTTAGGTATTTGGTCAGCTAAAGATGCGCCGTTTGTTTGCCTGGAACCATGGTGCGGCATCGCAGATAATATTCATCATGATTATCAGCTTACAAATAAAGAAGGCATTAATAAATTACCTGCCGGTGAAAATTGGCAACAAACATGGAGCGTTGAATTGTTTTAAACTATTGTTGTTCTTTCACAAAATCTCTAAAAGCAGCGCCGTTACTTCTCAATTCTCCTAAACTATTTTGCAATGCAACAGCGCGGCCTGTTCCACCATCTGCGCTATAAAAAATTGCATAACCCAGGTCTGCATTACGAGCTGCCTGCAACAAGCCTTTTACTAACGAAGGCGATGTATTGAAGACACCAAATTCATTGGTTAGAACTGGTTTGCCTGTAGTTGTTTTAAGATAATTTGCTACAAATGAAAACACTTTCGGGTCAACTGTTGTATCATTTATATCAACGCTTTGTGCGCCTCTTGATCTTATTGGTTCATACCAATGAAAATTCACATAATCAAGATCAAGTGTTTTGTATGCTGCAATAATTTTCCTTCCAAATTCGAGTTGCTTTTTTACTATGGGATTAGAAGCATTATTCAATCTTTGAAGTAAAGCAGGCGGAAAAACTTTTTGCGCAAACTCATCAGCTTTTTGTTTTTGGCCATGTTGCGCCATGTCATCATAAACAATAAGGCAAACTTCCCTGAAAGTAATTCCTCCGTTTGTAACTTTTAAGCCTTTTGCATGTGCAATTTCAATGGCCGTTTTTAATTCATTAATATAATCATCAGCATCTCCGCTATGATAATTTGGATTGTCTTCTTCATTTTCAACTACCACAACTTCAGGTTTATATTTATCAAGAATAGAATTTAATGATTTGCTGTAAGCAGCCATATCCGTTGGAAAAGGAATTGGATTATGATCACCTGCAGCATTACGTGGAATACCTGAATTTATGTTCAATAAAACTTTCAAGCCGCCTGCAACATACGTATCATATCCTTCGTTGGAACCGCTCCAGCTATCTATATCTATTCTTGCACGTATATAGTTTACGCCCAAAGCTTTTGCTACTTTAACCTGTTGGGAAGGCGGAATAAGATTGCCTTCCGTTTTTGCAACCATTACACCAAAATGTGTTTTATTTTCTGAACTATCGTTTGCTGTATTGCCTGTTTGTTTATCAGTAGGGTTAGTTTGTTGTTGCGTATTTCCTGAAGTGTTTGAATTAGCATTTGTGCAATTATTATTTATCGGTAAAAATAAAATGGAAAATAAAAGTGTTTGCAGTCTCATGTATAACATAGTTTAGTTGTCAAATAGAATTACTATTGACAAGTATATTAAAAATTAGTTTAAAAGATATGCATCTGCTTGCTAAACCTATGCCACGAAACTGAATTTAGTTTTTGTTACAATAATTTCTTGCCTGACAGATTCATCACAATAAAGCCGCGGCGTATAAGTTTCGTTAAATGTATTTAAATAATAATAAATTTATATCTGAAAAAACTATTGCATCGTTAAGTTATAATCTCTTACTAAAACATAACCTGTTAATAAAAATATCTTTGAACCATGACTAAACTAAGTGTGAATATCAACAAGCTGGCAACATTACGTAATAGCCGCGGTGGTAATAACCCGGATATTATCCAGGCTGCAATTGATGCGCAGAAATTTGGTGCAGATGGAATAACTGTGCATCCGCGGCCTGATGAAAGACATATTCGTTATGATGATGTGCGCAGTTTAAAAAAAATAATAACTACAGAATTTAATATTGAAGGAAACCCGCAGGAACAAAAATTTGTAGAACTTGTTTTACAAACAAAACCAACGCAGGTAACACTGGTGCCCGATGCATTAAACCAGGTTACCAGCAATCATGGATGGAATACAATTGAACACAAAAAATATCTTACTGAAATAATTTCAGTGTTTAAAGCAGCGCATATCCGCACTTCTATTTTTGTTGATCCCGCAATTGAAATGATTGAAGCTGCTGCTGAAACCGGCACTGACCGTGTTGAATTATATACTGAAGATTACGCACATAATTATGGTGCTGATAAAGAAAACGCAATTGCGCCATATTTGGCGGCAGCCGTTGCAGCAAGAGAAATGAATATTGGTTTAAATGCAGGCCACGATCTTGACTTAAAAAATCTTCATTATTTTATAAAAAACATTTCGTGGATTGATGAAGTAAGTATTGGCCACGCGCTTATTTGCGATTCCATTTATTATGGTTTTGAGAACACCATTCAACTATACAAAAGACAAATCGCTTTGCAAAGCGATTATGTGGTGTAATATATTTTTATGTACCGGCTTTTGTAGTAATGGCATCGTTCGTGAAGCCTGTCCTCAACTTGATTGGGGATCACTCCCTTGTATTGCATATTGTATGGCAGCAACGAAAACAAAATGATTTTTCGCGAAGCAATTTAATCCGATTGCATAAAGATTAAACGTAAGTTTTTTACATTGTTTTCCAGCCAGCCATTTTCAAGAACTTTTCATGCAACATTAAAACCTGCGGCAACACTGCTTCTTGTTCATCATTCACAATTACAAAATCACACAACTTCATTTTAATTTCTTCATCTATTTGATTGTTCATTCTTGCCAACACATCTTCGCGTTTTATATTATCGCGATGCATTACACGCTGCAAACGCAAATGTTGTGGAGCATATACTCCAACCACATAATCAAGATGTGCAGCAGCTGGCGACTCAAACATTAATGCAGCTTCTTTAATAATGTAAGTTGTAGTTTGTTCATCCATCCATTTATCAGCAGCAGCAATAGTTACAGGATGAACAAGTGCATTTAATTGTTCTAATTTAAATGCATCATTAAAAACAATATCAGCAATATATTTTCTGTTTAACGTGTTTTCTTTATAGGCGTCTTTTCCAAAAAGATCAATAATATTTTGCTTCAAATTTTCATCTTCATTCATTATTGCTTTAGCAACATTATCAGCATAAAAAACAGGAATGCCCAGCACAGAAAAGATCTGCGAAACAATGGTTTTGCCACTGCCAATTCCACCGGTTAAACCTATTTTAAGCATACATAGTTTTAAAAAAATAAGATCCGGAACTCTATTGAATTCCGGATCTTAAACATTCATTGTTTACACTATTTTTTTTCTACTTCAACAGAAGCAGCTTTTGCTAATTGCGTTGTCCATTCCATACTGATAGCAGATTTTTCGATCTTCATATAACTTCCGGGACTGGTTTCTAACTGCAGCGTATTATCTTCATTTACCCTGTTTATTGCGCCGTGAATACCAGCGATAGTTACAATTTTATCACCCTTTTGCAGGTTCTCTATAAACTTCTTTTGATCTTTTGCCTTTTTTGCCTGCGGGCGAATCATAAACAACCAGAACACCAAAATAATGGCGCCCATCATTATAAGAGAAAAACTTGAATTTGGCTGACTACCACCTGGTGAAGCCATTAAAAAAACAGAAAGCATTTGTGTCATTGTTCAATTATTATTTAATAAAAAGGTTTGAATTATTTATTCGCTGTTTGTGAAGAATCTGCTGCTAAAATTGTTCCTGAAAATTTCAGGTACGTTGATGTATTATTCACATTATATCTTACAAAAACAGTTTTATGCACTACGCCCGGATGACTTTTTTTCGTATCAAATTGCGCTTCAATTTTTCCTTGTTTGCCTGGCGCAATCGCAGCCTTTGAATAGTCCACCAGCGTACAACCACAACTTGGATGAACATCATACAAATACAAAGGTTTGCTGCCGGTGTTTGTACACAGAAAAGTAATATTTACAAGATCACCCATTTTTTTTGTGCCGAAATCAATAGCTGTATCTGCCCATTGCGCAGTTGTATATTTTGAAGAATCATTCAAAATAGCTTCAACTTCAGAAGGTGTTTTTGAAGTAGTGTCGCTGTTGTTGCACGAAACGGCGACTAAGCTGCTGAAAAAAATTAATGCTAAAAAAAATTGTTTCATGCGTACACTTTGTTTTTAATTGCCACACGGAATTGATGATGTCAAAATTAATTTTATCAGTGTCATCGAACTCCGGTTTTGCCATGAAGTTTTGTAATAGTTGCATGGCTCGTTTCGTTGTTATTTAAAGCCGCAAATGTACTTTGTTTTATGAATTTGCCTTTTTTGATTTAAAATCTGTTTTATGGATCTTATCCTGGCTCAAAAGATCTTTATGAATACTATCTAAAATACCATTCACAAAATGGCCGCTTTGCGCTGTACTGTAATCTTTTGCAAGATCAATATATTCGTTAATAGTTACTTTAGGCGGTATAGTTGGAAAAAATAAAAATTCACATACACCCATTTGCATTAAGATCATATCCAGCACGGCAATACGATCCGGATCCCAATTTTTTAAACGCGCTTTTATTAATTCAGTTACATATTCTTTTTTACTAACAACAGTTTGCAGCAGTTCTTTTGCAAATATTTTCTTTTCTGCATCAGGCATTTGCTGCAGGCTTAATACAGATGGTTTTTGCAAAAAATTCATCATTAATACAACAAGCATTTCTGCATCATCTTCCCAATTCGTAAAATTTTCTTCTATGTGAGCGATAAAATCTTCACCCGGCAACATCAGATCGGAAAAGATGAAAGACATTATTTCTTTTTCATTTTTTATATCGCGGTTATGTTGTTTGATGTATTGCTTATATGTTTCAGTAGAAATTAATTGCTGGTAAACACTGCGTACAAGTTCAGCAGTGTTCTCAAAATTAAATTTATATGTTGTAAGTGCCTGTTTGTAAGAATGGTTCTCTAAAATTTTCCAGAGAAGATCATTCGCCGCAAGTTTGGTGTTGGTATTTCTGTCTTCTTCTGTAACAAGATGTTTTGCAGCTTTTATGTTAGCATCTTTTTCAGCGTAGCGTGCAACTTCTGTAAGAAAATAAATTAAATAAGTAAAGAGACGAGGAGTTTGATCAAGACGGCTTTCGAGAATCTTTGATACATTCATTTCTGCAGAAGGTTCACCACTTTCAACCTGGTATAAAACCTGCATTACTTTAACCCTGATATTTCTTCGCGTTATCATTATTTCCAAGAACTTTATTGGCGCGAAGATAACCGGCAACTGGAAATTAAAAAGCGAAATAAATAACTGAATTGTTAAGAACTGACTAAACTGCCTTTCTTTAATTTTGCAGCCTTAGTAACTCTATCTCTTCTTTTCAGCTCACTTTTTATCAATAGTAATTCACGGCTTGTTTGTCCGTTCATGCTGCTGTTTTCCTGTGCACGGCGCATGAGATAAGGAATTACATCGCGTATTGGTCCGAATGGCAAATATTTACTTACAGAATATCCAGCTTTTGCAAGATTGAAAGTAATGTTATCGCTCATGCCATATAATTGCGAAAAATGAATGTGTGAATGATTGTGCGGAATATCTTTTGAATCGAGCAGTTCGGCAGCATGAAGGTTACTGTATTCGTTATGCGTTGCAATAACTGTGGCGATATCATTAATATTATCAATGCAATATTCAACAGCAGAATTAAAATCTCCATCGGTAAAAGATTTATCCTGTTGTATGGGCGATGGATAACCTTTTTGTGCAGCACGTGTTCTTTCTCTTTCCATGTAAGCGCCGCGAACAATTTTTACACCTAACAAAAATCCTCGTTGCTTAGCAATGTTGTGATACATTTTCAGGAAGTTCATCCTGTCGTGCCGGTAAAGTTGTATGGTATTATATACAATGCATTTTTCCCGGTTGAATATCTCCATCATTTCAACAGAAAGCCTGTCAATCGGATCCTGTATCCAGCTTTCTTCAGCATCTATTAAAACACCAATATTTTTTTCCGCAGCTTTTTCACAGATATCATACATGCGCTCACGCACCCTGTTCCATTCTGCATTTTCAGCTTCATGATCGTGTATGCCGCTGCGTAAACGCGGTGCGGAATTTAAAGTTTCCAGCAAATCAAAACGTGCAATGCCTGTGATTTTTACACTAATTAAAGGAATGTTTGTTTGCGTTGCTGCATATTCAATCACATGAATAAACTGGTCTCTTGCTTTATCAAAATTCTCCTCTCCTTCTTTTGCTTCAACCCCATAATCAAGAATAACCTGCACATTATATTCACCTAACCGTTTTGCAATTTTTGCGGTTTGCTCCAAAGTCTCGCCGCCAACAAATTGTTTAAAAATCGTTTTGCGTATAGCGCCATGAATTGGCAATCCTGTCTTCATTAAAAATGGAGTAAGCCTTACGCCAACAGCAGCAAACCATGAGTAATTCATGGTGCCAAAAAGAAATCGCCCGGCTTGTAATTCTTTATTTGTTTTATAAGCAAAGGCTGTTTCCGTATTATTAAAAGAAAGACGCATATCGGGGTATAATCTAACTGCGAATATCGGCAAGTAAACATTAAGTAAAAAATATTAGCGTTAATACAATGTCATAATTAAATTTTTATTTCGATAATATTCAATCAGTATATACACGGCTTATTCCTGGTATTATTAAATAAAATTGCCCCGCTAAAGCAGGGCAATTTTATTATTGGTTTTATAAGATGAGTTTATTCAACTATAATCTTTTCAGTTTGTATTCCTTTTTCTGTGGTGATTTTAAGGAAATATGTTCCCTGGCTTAAACCTGCCAAAGAAATCTTTTCGTTACTTCCTTTAACAACTGCATTAAGTGTTTTGCTATAAACAATACTTCCTTCGCTGGAGTTCAAAGTAAGGTTGCAGGTATTATAAGATGCACCAAAAACAACAGTGGTAAATCCTTTTGCAGGATTGGGCTGTACTTTAGTTGTACTTACATTTGCTGCATTTGCATTTGAAGATGCATCGGCAAAAGCTGCGGCGGTAATTTTAAAATTTATATCAGAAATATCGAAGAAAATATTACCAACGGCAGCAACTTTTATTCTTGCTTTATTGGCAGTGATATTCGCTGGCAATGTAACGCGTACCGCACCATCGTTAAGCGTAGAGTTTACCAAAACAGTTTTAAATGTTTTGCCGCCATCAACTGAAAGCAAAATTTGAACGCGTGCACAATTTACAGGTGCTGCATTGGTATTTGCAACATCCCACTTAACTGTATGCGTTGTGCCAGCCTGCCAGTTTTGGCTCGTATTAGGTACAGTAACAGCAAAAGGACCTGAGTTGCCTGCAACATGTATAACCATGTCATTGCTATTTGTACGGCCTCCACCAGGATGATTATCCCGAACCGTTAACCTGAAATTAAGCGTTCTGTTTACTGATGGCAAAACTTCCCATTCATTCGCATTAGTTCCATCTAAAATACTATTTAAAAATGGAAACATACGTTGCTTTGAAAGTGAAGGATTATACGATCTGAATAACGGGCCCGTTGTTGAAGTATCTTCCGGAAATTTATACGATGTTCCCGGAACAAAATTATCAAATTGCTCCCAGCAGTATGTAAGCGTATCAGTAGCATCTGCGTCAGTGCTTTTTGCTGTTAAAACAAACGGTGTTGATTTTGGAATTGTATAATCAAGACCTGCATTTGCAGAAGGCAAGTTATCACGATTAGGAGATAGCACACCGCAGGTACTGCCGGTACCTGATGTGATATAAGTATCAACCTGCTGAATACTTACTCCATGAAAATACGGATCGCTATGCGGCTGAATATCTGTGCTGCCAGTTGTGCCCGCATAACCCATAATCGTTGAGCCGCTGCCGGGCTCCATTTGTGCACCGGAACCTTCATAACCATAATCAAATGTATGATTAGCACCAAACTGGTGGCCAATTTCATGGTCCCAGAAATCAACAATAAATGGATCGCTGGTTAAATCATCTGTAAAACCTGTAGCACCTGAACCTTTATTAGGTGCATTACAAACACAACCAATGCAACCTGCATTACCACCGGTAGCGATGCCCATTAATAAATGACCAACATCGTAGTTGGCAGTCCCTATATATTTATCAATTGTTTGTTGCGCCTGTGTATTCCATTTGCCAGTAATATATCCTAATGCACTGCTTTGAAAAGGATCAGTTTTTCCGTTTAAAAATATAATGGTGTCTTCATTATCTACATAGTTAAGGTGCACGCCAAAATCGGTCTCATAAATCACGTCAGTTCTTATAAGCTCAGTTACCAGGCCTGCAAGCACTTTTACTTTTCTTTGCGCATCGGTTGTTTCAGTGCCGTCTAAAAAAAGCTGCGAAAACTCACCGCCTGTTGTAACTGCAAAACGGTATGTTCTTAATTTACCATCTGAAGTAGTTGCTGTTTTTTCACTGCCTTGTATTTGGCTGCTTAATACCTTATCAAGTTTGCAATCAAACACCTGTTTTTCCTGTGCAATATTGCTTCTGTCAAAAACTGTATACAAACCTTTAGCGGTTGTAATTGGATTTATGTATACAGAACTTCTTTTTGGTGAAATAATAATGGCATGAAAACCTTGCGGAGAAAAATCGAACCTGATAACAGATGAAGGATCTGTAATACCCTGGCCTAAATAAGTTCTTATTTCAGGAAATTTTGCCTGAAGTTTTGGTTCCATTACAGGTGATTCTGTAATGCGGAATTGTTCTACAGTTCCATCAGCAACCGGCACACTTACAATAAATTTAGATTGCTCTGCCGCTGTAAAATTTTCGTGTGGAGATTGTTTTAATAAAGCCGAAAAATTGTTTTCATTCAAACTAAATAATTTATAAACCGCAGGTTTAAAAGAACCTGTAAACAGGTCTTTTCCTTTGGTGAAAGAAGCTGCATCTTTTACATTAACTGGCTTCCAGTAATTGTTTTGTGCGAATGCCGAAAACGTAATAAAAAGCGAAGTAATAAGGAATAAATTTTTTTGCATGTTTTGATTTTAAAAATTAGAGCGCCAAAGATATTAGGAAACTATATTGAACGAACAAATGCGCAGATGCAATAATAACTATTCGATATACGAAAAAGCCACCGGTGTTTTCGGTGGCTTTAAAAAAAATTAAATCTTTACTTATTCTACAAGCAATTTTTGCGTGTCAGTATTTTGTTCAGTTGAAATTTTTATTACATAAATACCTTTTGCTAATTGCTGAACAGGAATGTTTATTTGCTGATTTGCATTTACGTTATTCATCGAAACATGATATACAATTTTTCCTCTTAAATCAGCGACAGAAATATCTGCTCTTGTATAATTTGACAATGCATAAACAGTTGCCTTATTTTTTGCAGGATTTGGATAAATATTCCATCGCTTAACAACGTCAGCCAAATTTATTTTTTGTATAGAAGAATATTGATAGCTGCCATCTTTATCAACCTGTTTAATACGGTAATAACTTATTCCGTTTAAAGGATTGTTATCAGGAAAAGAATAATGCTGTGTTCCGCTTGTTTGTGATGCATTTATGCTTGCAATTTTTGTAAATGAAACGCCGTCATTACTTCTTTCAACTTCAAAACGATCATTATTGGTTTCGCTTTGTGTTGACCATTTTAGCGTTACCGTATGAACACCTGTTTTTTGTGCGGTAAAACTTAACCAGTTCACGGCTAAAACTTTTCCTTTTACATCTTTATTGGTGTACACATAATATTCGCCGGGTTGCAGTGTAACCGAATAAGCAGTTGACGAAATAGTGATGCTTGCATTAGTTAAGTAGCTGTACCATTTTCCGGTTGATGGAAAAGTTACTGTTGCGGTTTTTGCATTTATACCAAAATTTCCAAATACCATAACCTGCAAATTGCTTCCGGAAATGCTTTGCCATTTAATTGTATCAGAAAGATTATAGGCAATGGTTCCATTAATAAATGTAGTTGTATAATCAGGGTATGTTTTTAAATGAATAAGATTTGAATACACATCATACAAAGCTTTGCGGTTTGCATCGCTGTAATATTCCCAATGGGGAGGTTTTGGGGTTAACCGGCATGAATCATTAACAGATCCGTTTGTGCAACGGTTTATTGAAAGATCATAGCCTAATTCACCAAATTCCCATATCATTTTTGGCCCAGGTTGTGTTGCCCAAAATGCTGCTGCCATTCCGTTTCTTGTTAATCCTGTTGGAATATTTTTTACGTTATAATTTCCGCTGCTTGCGCCGTATTGTTCATTCTTCCATTGCAGTCTTTCTTCATCATGACTTTCCTGGTAAGTAACAAGATTCGGTTGTGTGAATCCAAGATTTTTATAAATGCCGCCGCTAAAATCCCATCCATCTTTATAACCCATGGTTGCCTGGTTATAATTATAGTTTTCATTTCCCCAAACCATCATTCCATAATTTGTTTCAACTGTTTCTTCATCATTCGCGGCAAACATTTCAAGAATGCAATAACTGTTGCTTGATGCGCTTTGCATATAACCATAATATTTTTTCCAGATGTTGATGCGGCCTGTATCGTATGCGGCGAATGCAGCATCATCACAATGGCTACCCATTGCATCACAAGTTTGTTTTTGCGTAAAGCCTTTTGCCAGATCCCAACGGAAACCATCAAGTTTATAATTCTTTAGCCAGAAATCAATTACACGATTTACAAATGTTTGCGTGGCTGCACTTTCATGATTAAAATCATAGCCTACATTATAATCATGTTTTGCATATTGATTAAACCAGGGATTATTTGCAGCTGGAATATTATTCGTTCCATCCCAATACATCTGCACCATTGGCGATGAACCGAATGAATGATTCATTACCATATCCATGATTACTGCAATGCCGCGTTTATGGCATTCATCAATAAATTGTTTTACTACATTTTCAGGTCCGTAAGCTTTATCGGGCGCAAAGTAAAAATTAGGGTCATAACCCCAGCTGTTATGATTTTCAAAATTGCTGAAAGGCATAACTTTAATAGCGTTTACACCAAGCCTTTGCAGGTAACTTAATGTATCTGTCAATGTTTGAAAATTACCAGCCGCAGTAAAATCTCTTACCAATAATTCATACACAACAAGGTTTTGCTTATTTGGCCTGGAGAAGTTGCTTACCTGCCATGTGTAAGCAGGTTTTTTTGTTTGTAACACACTTACAATTCCTGTTGTTTTTCCGGTTGGATATGCTTTTAAATTTGGGTATGTTGTTGATGAAATATATTGATCATTGGTTGGATCGAGTATTTTTTCGCAATTGTAATCTGCTACTTTTAAAGTGCCGTCAATTAAATATTGATAAGCATATTCGGTGCCCGGCGTTAAGCCATGAATGCGTATCCAGAAACGCTGCTTATCCGGCGTAACATTCATAAAATAATTGGATGTAATCTGCCAGTTATTAAAATCTCCTTCTACATAAATATTTTGTTTTAATGGCGCATATAAAACCAGAACAACAGAAGTATCGCCTTTTTCATAATTGATGCCGTCTGTATCGCCTGCAGGAATTGGCGCAACCGTTACAACCTGGTTTACCACAAATTTCATCGTGTCTGTTGCAGTTGTTCCGCTTACTGCTTTTGCAACAATAGTTTGGTTGCCGCTTGCCGCAATTGTTGTATTGGCTGATAAACTTGTGCCGCTGCCTGTGGCTATTTGTGTTCCGTTAAACAAAATACTTAACGTGCTGCTTTTACTTGCTTTCATTGTAATTGAAAGCGGGTCGCCAATTTTTTTTGTTATTGGTTCTGGTATAGGATTATACATTGGTTGCTGATAAGGCACATCAATTCTTGCATATAAACCATTACCATAAACCGGAATATACATATCACTTCCATCTGCATTTGCCTGTTTTGAATTGCCGTTGCCGCTACGAAAAAGAATAGCGATCTTTTGTATTGTTTCGCTTGCATCGGTAATACTAAAAAAATTGCGCAGCCCGCCCGTAATAGTGTATTTCCATTGGTTATTTCCTAAATACACACATTGTGCAGCGGGCGTTGTAGTGCCCCAGGTGAATGGCACGTGAGTCCACTGGCCATTACTTTTATTGGTTATTACACCAATGTGAACATACACATCAGTTGTTGGCGTATAGTTTATCAATCCATGATTACCATAGTTTGCATTCATGGTAATTACTACAGGCGTTGAACTTTCCTGTATAAAATCGGGTGTCCATGAAAGTAATTGTGCGTTTGCTTTTACAATAAAAAGCAGTAAAAAAGGAAGTAAAAATTTTTTCATAACAAGCTGAAATTTAGAGAATGCAAATTATGTGTAAAACTTACACGTTAAACAAAAAAAGTATTTTTAATTTGAAATGTATTTTCGGGATGCCATGAAAAACAAAAGTACAAGTGTGCGACGCAAGGAACGATGCCACAAAGGTCTAAGCTGGTTACCAAATAATTTTTTTCTATTTTACCGGCTGCAATTTTAATTTTCGTTCCATAAAATATTCAATTGATTGCTGTACTTCAAGCAGGTCTTTTGATTTTATATAACTGCCCATAACATGATCGCCAACATTTGGCATGGCACGTTGCATTTTAAGATTTTTCGGTGTGCCTAATTCTGTGAACATATTAATCATTGCCGGTACGCTTACAACAGAATCCTGGTGCTTTTCATCTTTGTAATAATATAATAAAAGTGTGGGTTGTTTTACTTTTTCAAACGTCGCTTTTGTCATCGTTGTTTCCAAAAATTCCTGCAATTGTGTTGCGGCTTGCAAAGGATATTGCGCGTACCAATATTGTTTATAGATCGGCGAGCTGTCTGATGCCGTAACGTAATTGCTTCCTGTTAGTGTTCGTGCCATTTGCAAACCCCAATGATTATTTAATATGAAAGAACGGCTATCGTGTATGGCAATATTTGGCGACATCATAATTAATGCATACACATCATTTGGATATTCAGCGGCAAGTTTTAATGACAATGTTCCGCCGGTTGATGTTGACATCAATATTACTTTTTCACCCAATTGTTTTCCAATTTGCAAAGCCTGCTTTGCGCTTTCCCAATATTTATCCGGCGTAAAATTTATCATGGGTTGTATGGTATCAATTCCATGTTCTGCCAGCCTGCTTAAATACAAATTGCACCCAAATTCTTTTGCAATATTTGTATGAATAGGTTTGCCTTCTTCCTGGCTTGCAGAAAATCCGTGCAAATAAACAATGGCATATTTTGTTTTTGTTTTAGATGAATCGAACCAAACAATTCTTGCTTCATTATTGGGTTTTATTTTATGAAGCGATTCATTACTATCAATATAATTTTCAAGTGTTATTGCTGTTGATGGAACAATTGGTAATGCAGATGAATAAACGGGAGTTTTAGGATGCGGGCCAAGCAGGTAAACTATTATCCACACTACAAAGAAAACTACCAAGAACTTAAACCATTTCTTTTTAAACATAAACAGTTATTTGGAAAGTAAATTTATAAACGATTATTTGATATTTGTATTATGAATCAACAAACAGGCAAATGGATAATCATCGCAGGCGTTCTTATTATTGTGATTGGTGTGATTATTTATTTCTTTCATGATAAATTTAGCTGGCTTGGCAAATTGCCGGGTGATATAAGAATTGAAAATGGTAATACACGATTTTATTTTCCTGTTGTTACAATGATTATTCTTAGCATTGTAATCAGCGTCCTGATCAACATCTTTAAAAAATTCTTTTAAAAAAAGTTACAGGCATTATTAAACATATATCTTTAAAAATTAACGATGCAGTGTATTTTTTAATTTTGAATTTTTACTTCTTAATTTAATATTACTTCCAATGCAACCAGTCGCCAAAGAGCGTTTTCTTGCGCTTGATGTTTTTCGCGGAATGACGATTTGCTTTATGATAATTGTAAATACTTCCGGTAATGGCGATACCACATTTGCGCCGCTAAAACATGCAAACTGGAATGGTTTTACGCCAACAGATTTAGTGTTTCCATCATTTATGTTCGTTGTTGGTAATGCCATGAGCTTTGTTATGCGCCGCTGGAGCGAAATGACTACCGGCGCTGTGCTTGGCAAAATTTTCAAACGCACTTTAATTATATTTTTATGCGGTTATTTATTATACTGGTTTCCTTTTTTCGAGTACAACGATCAGCATCATCTTATTTTATCACCAATTAGCGACACAAGAATTTTCGGCGTGTTGCAGCGCATTGCTTTGGCCTATTGTTTTGCTTCGCTGATGTTATATTTCTTGGGTGAAAAAACAACACTCGTTATAACTATTCTTATTCTTATTTTATACTGGCCGGTAATGGTTTATTTTGGAAACGGCGCCGATCCTTTGGATGTACATACCAATGCTGTGTTGCGTTTGGATACATGGCTCGTTGGTACAAAACATTTATATACCGGTGAAGGTTTTCCGTTTGATCCGGAAGGTTTACTGAGCACATTTCCTTCTATTGGTAATATCGTTGCAGGTTATTTGGTTGGAAAGTATGTACAGAAAAGCGGCAAAACTTTCGAAGGAATTTCTAAACTTTTAATGGCTGGTTTTTTACTTATTGTAATTGCCTTCTTTTGGAACTACGGTTTTCCCATCAACAAAAAAATATGGACAAGCAGTTTTGTTTTACATACGGTTGGTTTGGATTGCATGTTGCTTGCCTGCGTAATGTATTATATTGATTTCCTGAATAAAAGAACAGGTATTTACTTCTTTGAAGTGTTTGGCAAAAATCCGTTATTTCTCTACCTTTTATCCGAGTTAAGCATCTCCATTTTTAATATGATAAACATAAACGGAACAGCATTACCAGACTGGTCTTATCAAAATATATTTTCGCTCAGCGGTGCTTACATTGGCGCATTTTTATTTGCGATTTGTTATATGCTGTATTGCTGGCTTATTGGCTATGTTCTTGATAGAAATAAAATTTATGTAAGAGTATAATTAAGAATTTTTTGGTGATGAGCTGTTGATACGTTGTGGCATCGTTCCTTGCGTCGCAACACTTGTACTGCATAATTTTATAGCAACTATAAAAAATCTTTAAAGCTGTTACAACTTTTATAATTACTTAAAATTTCCGGCACGTTTTTGCGTTGTTATTAAAATAATTTCAAGCAAAAATTTATTCTATGAAATACGTTGCAGCATTAACGCTTATTCTTTTTTCAGCAACATTAAATGCACAAAGCAATTCCGTTTCTTACAACCAGCATGGTTACAATTTAGAATTGCCGGATTATTTTTTACCGGTTGCATCGCAGGATGCTTCTGTTGATGTATTCACAAACACCAATAATAAATCTATCACGCTGCGTGTTGAAAGCACACCGATGGATAAAACAGCATTTAATACCAAATACATTTCTGAAATTGCAAACAGCGGAGTTTCTTCTAAATTAATTAAAGACACTGTTTATACAGTTACATATTCTGATAATAAAACCGTGAATTACCATAAAAGTTTTTTAAGCAATGGCACAGCGCACACATTAATTGTAACGTATCCAAACAATAATAAAACGCAGTTTGATCTTGTGCTTTCCAAAATTGGAAGATCGTTTAAGTAATAAGATATAGAAATTTTAGCTGAAGAAATGCTTTGAATAAACATTCATCAAAATTCATATTGAATTAACGTAACTAATATTTTTGTAAACGTACCTTTCCTTAAAATTTATTTTATGGATAAAACAACAAATGCACTTAACTAGTTTGAGATTTAGCTATTAATCAGCCCTATTTTTTTTGAATGCTCAATGGCTTCTGCACTGTGAACAAAAAAACAATAAGCAATTCCTGCGTCATCTAATTTCATTAAAGCAGTCTTTACTTTTTCCCGGTTCTTTTCATAAATATCTCGAATGTAAACGGCATATATTCTTCCCGGAAAATTATCAACAAGTGATGTATAGATATAAGGATCTTGTTGTGAACTATCACCCAACAATATAAATTGTTGTTTTGGAAATGCCTGCAATATTTGCGCTATGCGGTCATATTTTCCGCCATGATTATTCTTGCCTGTTTTAAATAACTGGCTGAATTTTTTCAACCGGTTCAAAAGAAAAATGCCGCGTGGCAAATCATTCACTCTTGCAAATTCTGCTATATAATCATACAGGTTCCATTCACTGCTCGAAACATAAAAAAAAGCGTTTGGCTTTTCAATTACTGTATTTGCCTGCGACAATAATTTGTAATGTTCAATAACACCTTCAAATGGTTTACGGCTTCTTGCATTATTGGTAAACAAAATACGCAACCTTTTTAAAACAGAAGCAGAATGTGAAATGAGAAATGTATCATCAATATCTGAGATAAACCCATATTGTGTAATATATGGAGCAAAAATAAATCCGTTGCTGGTTGTTATAATTGCACCTTTTCCATTCAGAAGGTCAGCTGTTATTTCGTTCCACCCAAAATCGAAATTATCATCGCTTAAACCCTCAAACTTAAAAAAACCATTATCATCTGTTTTTTGTTGAAATAATTTTCCCTGCACATGCAATTGAACGTGTGCTCCTGCAACGGTTTTTACAATAAACAATCGTATAAGCGAGAAGATGTTTACCAATAATTTATTACGGTATCTTTTTCTTGGCAATGCTTTTAACGAGAATACATGGCCTTGTATAAAAAATTTATTTTCATAAGCATATCCATGATACAATTTCACGGCAAGCATATCATTAAGCCTGAACCATTGCATTGATTTTTGCTTCAGGCTTAATGAAGTTTTTCTTGGCTTGATTGTTTCTATGGAGGTATTTGAATGCACTTTAATAATTGTACAACGAAAATTTATGCCGGATAATAATTCAAACAAGCTGCTATTCATAGTCAATCCGTTTTCCGGAGGAAAGAACAAAACCGACTGGAAAGAAAAGATAGAGGATTATTTCAGCAAAACACAGCAGCAATTTAAAATATTTGAATTAACTGGTGGCGATAATGATAAATCCGAGCTGAACCAACAGATATCAGCATTTAATCCGGCTAAAGTAATTGCAGTTGGCGGTGATGGCACTGTAAAAATGGTTGCCGAAGAATTGATTAACACAGATATGATATTGGGCATTCTGCCTGCGGGTTCTGCAAATGGAATGGCTACAGAATTGTGCATACCAACTGATATAGAAAAAGCCTTTGATATTATAAATAGCAATAACATTGAAAAAATTGATGTATTAAAATTGAATGGAAAAAACATTTCGATTCATTTGAGTGATATGGGATTAAACGCGCTGCTTGTACATTATTTTGATGAAGGCGACCAGCGTGGAATGTGGGGTTATGCTAAAGTTGCTTTCAAGGTTTTTTTGAAAAAAAGATTAATACGCCTTAATGTAGAAATAAACGGGGAAACCATTTCTCGTGCTGCTTACATGATTGCATTGGCAAATGCAAAAAAATATGGTACAGGTGCTGAAATTAATCCTGAAGGAAATTTAACCGATGGTAAGTTCGAAGTAATTATAATAAGAAAATTATCCCTTGTTCAACTATTCAAGATGCTGGTTTTGCATAAAGCGTTCAGTTCGGATTGTATAGAAATTATTCAAACTGAAAAGGCAGTGATAACTTCACAAACAAAAAATCATTTCCAGGTTGATGGTGAATATTGCGGAAAAACAGATAATATAATAACAGAAATAATGCCTTCATCATTAAAGATTTTAATACCTGCTGCAAAAAAGTAATTCGGTTTTTTAATCTACGTAAGAATGCAAGACAAACATAAAAAATTATTGCAGTGGTTTTCATTAAACTTTATCATTAGTGCAGTTCTTTTAATTGTATCAGTCTTAATTTTTACTTTAATAGCAAATGAAGCAGTGCTTGAACATGAAAAGATTGTTGATGATAAAGTATTTTCATTTTTTGATTCCATTGTTACACCGGGCATCATCAATATCATGCAGGTATTTACTTTTTTTGGTTCCGCTCAATTTCTTTTGCCGGCTTATATTGTTTTAGCGGGTTATTTTTTTTTACGAAAAAAATATATCAACGGTTTTGAAATAATAATTGTTGGTATTGCAAGCCAGGCATTGTTATATGGCTTAAAACAGTTGTTTCACCGGCAAAGACCTAATTTGTCATTGATAAAAAATATTACAACATACAGTTTCCCAAGCGGGCATACATTTTCTTCTCTTGTTTTTTATAGCATAATTATTTATATCATCGGGCGTGGCAAATGGAAACCGGTATACAAATGGATAACCTCAATTTTCCTTTTATTATTTGCATTAACTATCGGGTTAAGCCGCATTATTTTGAAAGTACATTACCCCACAGATGTATTTGCTTCATTGTGCCTTGCGGTTGCTTGGGTAATATCTTGTAACTGGATATTGAAAAGAATTAATAAAAAATCAGCAAATATATTATTGGGTAGAGATGAAGGTGCTAATATAAAAACAAAAGATAGTACCCATAATTAGTTCATCAAAATTCATATTGAATAACGCAGCAAACATTTTTGTAAACGTATCTTTCCTTAAAATTTATTTTATGGATAAAACAACACATGCACTTAACTGGCTTGAGATACCGGTTACAGATACAGCACGCGCCAAACATTTTTACCAGACAATATTTGGCATTTTCATGGATGAAATGAATATGGGTGAAATGATAATGGCCGGTTTTCCCGGAGAGCCTGGATTAACATAGAAAATTTCTAATTCGGTAATTTCTTCTTCGGGATGTTTATTATTTGTATTAGTAGGAATTAAGGAATAGAATTCAAATATTAACATGACAAATGCTTTATTCATTCTAAGAAATTATTTCAATGTAAACGTCGCACTCTTTACATCTCTCGAATTTCCGCCAATCATTACATCAAATTCTCCAGGCTCTGCAATTAATTTTATATCTGAATTATAAAACATCAAATCGCTGTGATTTATGTTGAATAAAACATCTTTGCTTTCGCCTTTCTTTAAAAATATTTTTTGAAAACCTTTTAATTCTTTTACAGGCGGAGTTATACTTGCAACTTTATCATGCAAATACAATTGCACAACTTCTTCGCCATCATAATTGCCATTGTTGGTAACAGTAACTGTTGCAGTTAAACTTTCTGTACCGCTCACTTGTGTTTTACTTAAACGCACATCACCATAAGAAAAATTTGTATAGCTTAATCCATAACCAAAAGGAAACAATGGTTCATTTGTTACATCAAGATAATCTGATTTGAATTTATGTCCATCGCCAGGATTTAAAGGTCTGCCTGTATTTTTATGATTATAATAAATTGGAATTTGACCAACATTTTGCGGGA
>JBDUBY010000167.1:0-8897 GCA_040003735.1 Parafilimonas sp. | reverse complement strand
GTAAAATAAAAGGCAATGTGCGAAGCGATGAAAAAGTTGATGTTATTAAGAAAGGTGAAATTGATGGCAATGTGTTTGCGCCTGAAATAAATGTTGATGAAGAAAGTTTAGTGAAAGGCAGCGTAACAAAACTTACAACTGCAAATACTTCCGATGAGCTTGATGGTAATGCAGAATTATCCGAAAGTATAACTCCCATTATGTCGGACAAACCCGGTAATGAAGAAGAAAAACCTCAAAGCTGGTTTTAGTGATTTAAGCTGTTTATTAAAACAGTTGTATTTTGTAATACAACGTTAAGTATAGCACATAATGCGAAAGTGTATAACTCTACGATTTCTCATCTATGAAAGTTTCATTGCATTCTTGTTTATACTCGCTTCATGCGGCGAAAAAAAATCTACTCCATCAACAGAATTAATCAATCAACTAAATTTAAAAAGAGGAGAAGTTATTTCCTGCGGCATTCCTGATCATCAATTTGGAACAGTTGATTTTGAAATGACCTGTGATGAAAAATCGAAAAAGGATTTTAACCTCGCTATAGAACTTTTGCATTCTTTTGAGTATGATGAATCTGAAAAAGCGTTTGCAAAAGTTATTGATGAAACGCCTGACTGTGCTATGGCATATTGGGGTGTTGCCATGTGTAATTTTCATGCTTTATGGACGCCTCCTACAGAAGCCGAACTTGAAAAAGGTGAGAAGGCTATTGCAATAGCAAAATCAATTTCAACAAAATCAGCAAGAGAAACAGGTTATATAAATGCCCTTGGATTATTTTATAAAGACTGGAATAAAAAAGACCATCATACACGCTGCGTTAATTTTGAAAAAGCAATGGATACATTGCATAACTCTTATCCGGATGATAAAGAAGCAGCAATATTTTATGCGCTGGCTTTAGATGCAGCAGCGGAACCAACAGATAAGACGTATGCAAATCAAAAAAAAGCAGGCGCCATATTAAATGCATTATATATTGAAGAACCAAATCATCCAGGCATCATCCATTATATTATTCATACGTACGATTATCCGGGCTTAGCTATTCTTGCTTTGCCAGCCGCAAGAAAATATGCTGAAGTTGCTCCCTCTTCCGCACATGCATTGCACATGCCATCACATATTTTTACAAGGCTTGGGCTTTGGAATGAATCCATCAATTCAAATCTTAAATCTGTTGATGCAGCAAAATGCTATGCTGAATCAGCAGGTATAAAAGGGCATTGGGATGAGGAACTTCATGGCTTGGATTATCTTGTTTATGCTTACCTGCAAAAAGGTGAAAACAAACTTGCTGAAGAACAAGTGCAATATTTAAAAACCATCAACGAAGTTTACCCGGTTAATTTTAAAGATGCTTATGCTTTTGCCGCAATTCCTTCACGCTTTGTGCTTGAAAATAAAAATTGGAAAGATGCTGTTACACTGCAATTACATCCTGCAAATTTTCCCTGGAATAACTTTCCGTGGCAGGAAGCGATTGTTCATTTTACACGTTTACTTGGCGATGTTCATACCCAAAATTTAAGCGCTGCGAAAAATGAATTGATAAAGCTTAATCAACTGCATGATACATTAGTAAAACAGAAAGATGCTTATAAAGTCGGGCAAGTTGCAATACAAATAAAAACAGGCGAAGCATGGATCTTATTTTCATCAGGCAAAACAATGGAAGCTTTAAATACAATGAAGCTTGCTGCCGATATGGAAGATAGTACTGAAAAGCATCCGGTAACTCCGGGAGCAGTATTACCTGCAAGAGAATTGTTGGCTGATATGTTTTTAGAAATGAATCAAAATGAAAATGCTTTACAAGCTTATGAAGCCGTATTGCAAAAATGCCCAAACAGATTTAATAGTTTGTATGGAGCTGGTATAGCTGCAGAAAAATCAGGCAATAAACAAAAGGCAGTTTCTTCTTTTAAGCAGCTTATTTCTATTGCAGATACAATAAATAGCGAAAGACCTGAAGTTGCTGCTGCGCAATCATTTTTGAAAATGCATTAGTATTTTTCTTCTAAAGCTTCTTAAATTTTTTCAATCTCATACTTAACCAGCTTAAAAGAAAAGTTATTACTCATACCTTCTGAACAAGCTTCATAACAACGATAAATAAATTCAATTACGTGAAGTATAGATACCAATATCTCATCAACTGCTTATTCTTTCTTTCAAATGATCTGACAAGCGGATAGTTAATGAGATTAATGTAAGTGTAGGATTTACGGCACCTGCGGTAACATAACAGGATGCGCCTGCAACATACAAATTGCCTATGCTGTGTAATTTACAATTTGAATCAACTACACCTTCTTTTGGATCATTGCTCATACGCGTTGTGCCCATGTGATGCCATCCGCCACCTGTAAAAGATGGCCAACTTTCATCTTTTTCATCCTGCAAATAATCGAACACTTTTACGCGTCCCATTGAAACACGACCGGCTTCCTGACCAATGATTGTATTAATCATCCGCAGGCTGTTTTTTTCAAGTGCAGTAAGAACCCAGTTAAGTTTTGCGCGGGGCATGCCTAATGCATCTTTTTCTGTATCGAGTGTAACACGCGAATCAGGATGCGGCGCCTGTTCCATGCGTGTAAAAAGTTGAAATGCTTTAAAGCCTTTGGGAACATTTAAGTGCTTTGGTTTTGCATCAGTCTTATCAAGTTTCTTTAAAGATTTTTCCATTGCATCTTTCTGATCCGTCCATACTTCAATAAATGCAGCCTGATTTTCAGCAATCTCCAAAGGTGAAAGAGAACTCGTACCATTCAACAGTTTATATTTTGTTTGCATTTTTTCGCTGATGGCTAATTCTGCTCTTGCTTTAGTTACACCAAAATCCATCATATACAATTTTACATCAGCGGGATCTGCAAGCCATAAACTTGAGGTTTTAATTTCAAGGTGCTCCATAAAGTAACGACCCACGTGATCATATTCATTACCCAAACCTTTTTGCGCCTGCCTGCTTGCAGATAAAAGCAGTCTTGCATTTTGTATAGAGCCGCAGGCAAGAATAAAATATTTAGCCCGTACGGTATGTTGTTTGCCTGTATAATTTTTTATGGTTACTTCTTTTATACGGGACACATTTTCATCAGCAATTATATCAACAACATTTGCATAAGTATATAAGTGAATATTCTTTGTATTTACAATAGGCTCTTTATATTTTGTTCCAAAACGTGTAGGCGGACTGAATTGCCACATCTTGCTCCATACTTTATTTTCATCAAATGCAAACGGCTTAAGTGTTGCATCTTTTTCCTGCCAGTGTGCTGTACTGAAATCATCCGGACCAACCTCTACATATTTTTGTGCCCTTGGATAAAAAGGCTTAATGTCATCAAGCGTAATAGGCCAGCCGCTCCGCGGAATCCAATCTCTTTTTTTAAAATCAATCGCATCCAGTTCAGCGCACCAGCCTGCCCAATGACCCGTTGTGCCGCCGAAATAATGAAGCCTTATTGACTTTAAAGGAAAGTAATGTTGCCCGGTTGTTTTGCCAGCATATAATTCCTGCACCTGTTCATCATATTCAAAACCGCCGCCTTCAAGCAATATCACTTTGTAACGTGTATTCATCCATTCAAGCGCCATACTTATTCCGGCGGCACCGGCGCCAACAATACAAATATCACCTTCAATCAAAGAATCATTTTCAAGGTTTCTTGTATCAACATGCATATATAAAATGTTTGTTGTAAAAACTTTTTTACTGCAGCACTAACATTATTCAGCTTCGTGCTAACGAAAACAGTGCACACTGCCTTGCTTCGGTAACAGCAAGCACCCATCCTTTTACAAGTACTGTGTTGCCTGTTTCAAAATCATGTTTTATTTTTTCATCAAGGTATTGATGAATTGCTTTTTCATTAGTTGAATTTGCAATGGCATTATTATTTGAAAGTAATTGTAACAGTTTATCATCATCATTTTCTGCAGGTGTTTTTTGGAGATATGCTTTGCCTGCATCTCTTATCATATTCTCATCGAACAAACGCGATAAAAAACGCGGTTGAGACATTGCATCTTCAGTTGCTGAAGGACGGCAGGAATGCAATAAAGGAAGACTAACAGCTGCGACGGCAAAAGCAGAAAGCTGAATAAAGTTTCTTCTTTTCATATGCAAGTGTAAAAGTTCATTACTTAAAAATAAACTTATAAAAATCTATTTTAAGTTGCAATAAAAATTCATTATTCTATTAAATATCCAATAGGTTTATAAGAATAGTTATTACTCATGCCTGCGGAACAAGCAGTCATACCAATAATCAAATCAATTTTTGCGTGCAGTATAACATAATCACCAGCCTTACTTTTTGGAGGCAATACCGAAACTTTACCGGTAACGCCATCAACCGGAACATTCATAAAAATATTAAAGCAGGTGGGAATGTTATCAGGCGCAATTTCATACTCTTTAAGCGCTTCGCATAGATTGCCAAAACAACCACGATGTGGATTCGTATCACCATAAATTATTCTGAACATTTCTGCACTGCACGGCGTAAGTAAAAAATCATGCTGACCAACCGTATCTTCCATCATTTCAAACATAACATTGCTGCGGTTTGAATAAAATAAATTGCCTTTTGTAAGATAAATGGTTTCCGCATAATCTATGGTTCTGCCAGATGAAAGATATTCTGTTTTATCATGAAGATTATAACAGATAAAATCAGATACCTGTTCGCCTTCCACATCAACCACTTTAAGTCGCTGATCTTTCTTTAAAATAAATGAAACGCCGCTACGTGGTGGAATTATGTTTAATTGTTGCATGTGTAATTTTTAAAGGGCATTTCCAGCTATCATCATATTTTTTTCCGCTGTATTGATATACCTCAGATGATTCGCCAAAATCCTGCAACATTGGATTTACAGAACCCGATAATTCAATGTCACGTTTTCTTACAGCATGCTTCATCTTATCATATTTATTCACCATTCTCAACTGTTCAAATTGTGCATGCGGATTAAATACTAATGCAGGATATTTAAATTGACGAGCCTGCCTGCTGCTTGCCGGATGAAGCCCGATAATATAAAAAGCTTCTTCTTTAATGCTGAAGCTAAACTTTGCAGCAGCAGGGTTTTTTTCTACACGATTATCATAATCGTAATTTTCTGCATCAAGACGTTGAAGCGCATTTAACCTTTGCCATAACAAAGCATCAAACATTTCTTCGTTGTTCATATCCGGACCTGAAAATATTATAACAGCGCTGTAATAGAGATTTCCGGAAGTTCTGTATTCGTCTACAAAATTGTATAGAAAATGTAGAATGTCGTAATCATCTTTAGGGCAAGCCATGTTGCCGGCTACCATACATTTTACATGTTCATGTGCAACTGCGGCTTTCGCTGCTATACAAGGGAATTCTTTAGCATTTATAAAAGATAAATATTCCTGAATGATAATGTCTTTACCAGTTTTAGGTGCAAGCATGGATGAAATCATGCACAACTGATAAAAAAAATTGTGCCGAAGATTTTATGAAAATCATATTACAATTTTGTTGTTGCATCAATTTTTCCAATCATCGTATATTCTTTTCTTGCAGTTTTTAAAAATTTCAAGCCGCGTTTAAAATTCCAATAACGTGTTCCGTTATTATGATTGTATTTTGAAATCTGGTATAAGATTTTCCAGTGATGTAAAAATATTTTATGTGCTTGTAATAAAGTATTTCCATTTCCATAAGCATGATGCGGTTCTGCGCCGCTGCCATTAAATTCAAGAATAGAAAAATTTTTACCTTGTTTTAAATCTTCAACCGAAGCGCATTTTATATCATAACGCCCGTAATAAAAGTGTTTGGTGTAATGGCTGAGATCATCAAATACTTTTAATAAACGCTCATCTTTTTCATGTTCAAGACTAACCATTTTTCCTCCCCGGCTAAGATTTAATGCATGCGATAAAAGATATATTTCACCTTCAGGAATTACATCATTCAATTTATGTGCATGCTTTGCTTTCATTTCTTCCAGCCTGAATTGCACGCGATCAAAATTTTGTATTAATTGCCATAAAGTTGAGCTGCCATCGCCAGTTACTTCTAAAAATTCCTTTTTTATAAACCCTGTTATGGTGCCTTTTGGTTGCCCCGGAAAACGATAATAAAATACGCTTACTTCAAGCGGATATGAAACCCATTCCTGGATTATATAATCCGATGGCATTTTATTATGATATTGTTTTAGCTGGTTTGCATTATCAATTTTTCTGAACATAAAACCCATTGTACCAATGTCTGGCTTAACAGCAAATGGATATGTATAGTTATTCGAAATGATAAGCTTTTCAACTTCTTCAAAAGAAAGTGTTGGGTTAATATAAATGCTTTTTGGATAAGTATCCGGCGGCAACTGTTTATACATTTCACTTTTTCTTTCGCCTTCAAAACCGCCGAATGTTAACGATGGATTTGAGGAAGAAAAAAACCACAACGAACCGGAGCGCAAACAATACCAAAGCCAGGCGGGAATTAAAGGGATATATTTTACACGCCAGTGCCAGCTTTCCCAATGTGTAATTTTATATAATGTTTTTTGCAAGGTCATCGGTTCAAAAATACAGGAAGATGAATTTGTTTGAATTTTAAATTGATTAAATGCGTAATCAATCTTATTTTATAATTATCTTCTATTTCAAGTTTTATTAATTGAAGTTTGATAATTTTTTTAAATTGAATTAATACAAATAATACATTTAAAGTTGAAATTATTCATCATGAAAAAATCTATATTCTGCTTTTGTTTTTTTGCGATTTGTTTTAGTAACAAAACATTTTCGCAGGATAGTTCGTCCATTTCGCTTTGGAAGAATGGTGCACCAGGTTTTGAAAATAAAAAGAATGAACCAGAACTTGCAAAAGACTGGTGGGTTAGAAATATTAATAATCCTTCGCTTACTGTTTTTCTTCCTTCAAAAGAAAAAGCAAATGGCACTGCTGTAATAATTTGTCCCGGCGGCGGCCACATGAATTTAGTATATAACGCAGAAGGCGTTGATGCGGCAAAATATTTTACCAATCTTGGTGTAACGGCTTTTGTTTTAAAGTATCGTTTATATAAACAGGATAGTTCCATTTATACAATTGAAAACACAAAGCAGGATGCTTTTCGTGCGATGCGTTTGGTGCGCAGTAAAGCAAAAGATTTTAATATAGATACATCGCGCATTGGTGTGATGGGTTTTTCTGCAGGCGGTGAAGTTGCAGGTTGGGTTTCTTATCATTATGATGAACAACACAAAGCAAGTAATGATGTTGTTGATGCATTAACTGCAAAGCCTGCATTTACTATTTTAATTTATCCCGGCCCTGCCATTGTTGCTGATCCAATTACAGTACAAATGCCGCCGGTTTTTATGCTCGCTGCAAGTGATGATTCCTGTTGTTCTGAACCAATAGTTAAACTGCTTTCTTTATACAGGCAACAAAAAGTTTCTGCAGAAGTGCATTTATATGCGCAGGGTAGCCACGCATTTAATATGGGTTATCGTTCGCAGTTGGCAACGCTTAAATCATGGCCGCAACGGTTGACCGATTGGCTGAACGATAATAACTGGCTGAAGAAAAAATAAATTTGAGCAGTAATATTGCAATTCAACATCTTAATAATATATCATGAAACAATTAAGCTTGCTCCTGCTTTCAACATTAATCTTTGCTGCCTGTAACAACAAAACAAAAACATCATCGGGTTTCGATTCTTTAACAAGATCAGACGTTAATGATTCTAACGCAGCAGCATGGAAATTTGGCGTTGCACTTTGGACATTTCATGATGTTGATTTTCCACATGCTTTAGATAAAGTAGATAGCGCAGGTTTGATTTACATCGAACCAAATACATTTCACAGCGCTGGCCCTGAATTCAAAGATTCAACTATTGGACAACTTTCAATGGCAAGTATTGATAAGTTAAAAGATATGATTGCGCAAAAAGGTTTAAAGGTTGAATCATTATATGTTGTTGGTGATTCAACCATGGCTTCATGGAAAAAGCAATTTGATATTGCAAAAGAGTTCGGCGTTAAATATGTAACAACAGAACCGCCGTTAAATATGTGGAATAGTCTTGATAGCCTTGCCGGTGCTTATGGAATTAAAATCGCTATACATGATCATTGGCTTGGCTTTAGTCATTACTGGAATCCTGATACAACTTTAATGGCATTGAAAGATCATCCTAATTTTGGCGTGTGTGCAGATCTTGGCCATTGGCCAAAAAGCGGTATCAAACCTTTGGAGGCAATAAGAAAATTAAGAGGGCACATTCTTATTGTTCATTTAAAAGATATTGCTGCATACAATGACCCTAAACTAAAAGATGTTGTGGTTGGTACGGGCGTTGTAGATTTTCCGTCGATATTTTCAGAGTTGAAAAAACAAAATTTCAACGGCTACATTTATATTGAAAGAGATTCTATTGAGCCCGGTGGTAATTTGCATTCTGTGGTACAGGAGAAAAATTATTATAACGACCAGGTTGGCAAGCTGAAATAATCCTGAACGTTAATTTCTTTATCATGAAATGTAAGCATGCTTATATAAGCGGTTTGTTTTTTTTCTTGTTGATGAATTGTTCTATTGCGCAAACAGATACCATTTTATCTGCAACAGATTTAAAACCGTATGGAAGATCATTAATAGATCAGCAGAAAAATCTTGAACTAATAAGTTCTGCGGTACATTTCAGTTTTAGTTTTACAGGTAGCGCATGCACGTTGTATGCTTTTTTAAACGATGCTGCGGGCCATAGTTATTTACAATATGAGTTAGATGGTGTTTATCAAAAGCGATTTAAAATTACTGGCGACTCAGTGCAGCAAATTGAGTTAACTGCAAACAACGATGGCGAACATACAATTGAAA
>JBDUBY010000067.1:0-2667 GCA_040003735.1 Parafilimonas sp. | reverse complement strand
TTTCCTTGTTGTATTGCTGTCATTTTATTCCAGTCTTCATGGCAAGGCTTTGGAATATATATGCTGGTTTGTTTTTGCATACAGTTGGTTTATTATTAAGATGCAAACGTTTTTGTAATTACATAAGGAATGCAGAAAAAAGATTTTAATTTGTATAGAAGCATCGTTATTGTTGCCATAAAATACTACAGTACAAGGGAGTGACACAACCGTGATTCCACGAAGAACAAAAGATGATAACATAAAAAAATTGTCAGCAGCAGTAAAACATATTAAAGCAATTGCAGCATTAGCAGATGAAGAATTGCTGAGTGCATTTAAAGAAAATGCAGACCAGGAAATGCTTGCGCAATTATATGTTCGTTATACTGATTTGGTGTATGGTGTTTGCATGAAATATTTAAAAGATGCAGAAGACGCGAAAGATGCGGTAATGAATATTTACCAGGAATTATTAATCAAACTTCAAACGAATGAAGTGCAAAATTTTAAAAGCTGGTTATATGTGGTTGCAAAAAATCATTGTTTGATGCAACTGCGCAAAGAAAAAAAAATGGTTACAGTAGAATTTACACCAGCGGTTATGCAATCTGAAAACTTTGAGCATCTTGATAGCGTTCTTGAAAAAGAGAATGAATTAAATAAGCTTGAATTTTGTATTGAACTTTTGCCGGATGATCAAAAGCAAAGCATTCGTTTATTTTATCTTGATAATAAATGTTACAATGAAATTGCGGATAAAACTGGTTATGATTGGAATAAGATTAGAAGTTCAATTCAGAATGGCAGGCGTAATTTAAAAATCTGTATGGAAAAAAATGGCTGAGCCATCAACACATATTATTTATTCGTTAGAAGATATTCAGCGGTATTTGCAAGGCGAAATGCCTGCTGCAGAAATGCATGCAATAGAAAAAGCTGCATTGCAGGATCCGTTTTTAGCTGATGCAATTGAAGGTTTTAGTGAAGTTGATTTTACAACAGCCAACCAGCATTTGAATGAAATAAATGCTTCTTTATTTGCTGAAAAACAAAAATCAAAAGTTGTTGCGTTTAATAACAGAACACGTTGGCTGAATATTGCAGCGATGATAATTATTATTGCAGGGCTTGGTATTGTAAGTGTTTACCTTCTGAAAAATTCAGGCAAACAACAACAGGTTGCGCAAATAAAAAATCAGCCTGTTGAAAACAAAGTTTTTAAAGATTCATCTTCAAAAAACATGAATACTTTATCTGCTTCGCAGGATACAACAATGATTATTGCCCAGAATAAGCAAGAACGAAAACCATCAACAAAAAAACTTTCTGCTTCGTCTAAAACACAAAATAAAACTGAGGTAACATCTGCTGAAAAAGCTGCTTCACTTGCTGAAGCAGATATTGAAAGTGTGGCTGCTTCGCCGACGATTGCACAGGAAAATAAAAGTATGTCGAAAACATTTGCGCCTGTTTCGTCAAACAAAAAAAATGATTTGTTACCAAATATATTATTGGGAAAAATAAGCGGGTTAAGTACTACTTCAAACACTTTAAGCGGTAAGGTTATTGATGAAAACAATAAACCGATTGCTGGCGCTTATGTTCAATCATCTGATAAAAAAGAAACTGCAGTTACTGATATGAATGGAAATTTTTCCATTCAAAAAACGGATACAGTAATGAATGTAACTGCAAGCATAATTGGGTATGACAGCAAAAATGTAAATATAGAATCGGGCGATAGTAATCTTATAAGGTTAAAAGACGCAAGCTCTAATTTAAATGAAGTTGTTGTAGTTGGATATGGAAGATCAAAAAAAATAAAACCTGTTGCAGATTCTGCAATGCCGGTTGGTGGCTGGCAAAATTTTAATAATTATGTATTTACGCAATTAAATAAGGATACAACTAATACTGCTGCTAATTACGAAGATCTTGTTGAAATGGAATTTTTGATAGATAATAATGGCAACCCTTATAATATCAAAATAACAAAACCATTGGATGATCAACGAAATGAAAAAGCCGTTCAAATTTTAAAGTCTGGCCCTAAATGGACACATACTTCAAAAAAGAAAAAGGTAAAAGTATCAATTTCCTTTTAGCCTTAATTATGTGAAATTTTGTCATTCATTTACTAAACCCGTTCTTTGCGCCCTTATTTTAACTGCCAATGCTAAAGCAATAATGAAAATTTGGCTCTAATGCAGATGGTGGCAAAAAAATTGATTAACGGATTGCATCTTCGAATCTAAATTTTAAAATTTATAATTTTTATGGCTAAACAAGATCTGAAAGTTACCCCACTACACGACAGGGTAATAGTTGAACCGGCTAAAGCCGAAGAAAAAACTAAAGGTGGAATTATTATCCCTGACACTGCTAAAGAAAAACCTCAACGCGGAACTGTAATTGCTGCAGGTCCTGGCAAAAAAGATGAACCTGTTACAGTTAAAGCAGGTGATACAGTTTTGTATGGCAAATATGCCGGAACTGAAATCAGCATTGAAGGAACTGATTATCTTATCATGAGAGAAAGCGATATTCTCGCAATTGTTTAATTAATTAGTCAATCGGCAATATGACAATGTGCCAATTGAATTTACTAATTGTCAAATTTTCTAATTATCAAATTTCAAATTAATAATTATGTCTAAACAACTCTTCTTCGAAATTGAAGCAAGA
>JBDUBY010000269.1:0-8931 GCA_040003735.1 Parafilimonas sp. | reverse complement strand
ATTATTAATAAAAACAAACCTATACGTTGCAACGTAACATAAGACAGCGAAAGCCAGAAGACTGCGATAACCAAAAGCGATGTAATAATGGAAGTGATTTTATGTACGTTGAACACGCTATTTAAATGTGCAAGCCATGTATTGCGCTGCGTGTAATTTAATGATGCTGAAATTTCATCTACCTGTTCACGTACATCGGTACCAATAACAATTTGAACCAATAAAATACTTAAGGCAATTGTTGTAAGTATGCGCAAAGTTTTATCATGCACAATTTTATCATCATCAAGTTTATGTAAAATAATCACAGGAATAATGGCAAGAAATAATGCCGCGATCATGTGCAGCGTAATTTTCAGCACATCAAGATTTGTGTTAACCACTAATTTTCCCAACCACGCTTCAAACAAAGTTCCCAAAAGAAATAAACAGGAAAGCCAGCAGATAATTTGTTTGGTGCGAAAGAATTTTTTAAAGCTCCATACAACATGTATTATAATTAAAATTCCAAGCGCCCCGGTTATTAAACGGTTTACATATTCCGTCCATGCATGTGCGGGATTATATACTGCATCAATATCCTGTTTGTCTAAATATTTTTTATAATCAGGCGGCAAACCACTTGCGCTGAAAGGCGGCGCCCACATGCCAAAACAATGCGGCCAATCTGGGCAACCCATACCGCTTTGCGTGGTACGTACAACGCCGCCGGCAAGTATCACCAAAAAAACAAACAGCAAAACAATACGTGTATAATTTAAATAAGCTTTCATTGTTTCAGCATAACAAAAGTAATAGCTGCAATTAATAAACCTTCTATGTTTTTTAAAGAAGCAGGTTTGTTATATAATTTCAACTGCGTACTTTTAAGCATCTTATAAAAATTGCTTCAATGAAATAAGTATAAAAATTTCAGTACTTTTTTCGAAACAAAAAAGAAATAAAAAATATTATATGAAACGCAGACATTTTATTCAATCAACAGCAGCGTATGCAACAGGCGCGGCTTTATTACCAAAATCATTATCTGCTGCAAAAAAAATTGCAGCCAGTGATAAAATCCGCATTGGCGCAATTGGTATTCATGGCATGGGTTGGACAGATCTTACCAACCTTATAAAACATCCTGAAGCAGAATGCATAGCATTATGCGATGTTGATAAAACTGTTTTAGATAATCGCGTAGCAGAATTAAAACAACAAAATATTAATGTAACGCCTTATAGTGATTACAGAAAATTGTTGGACAATAAAGATATTGATGCGGTTTTAATTGCAACACCCGATCATTGGCATTGTAAAATTATGGTTGATGCTTGTGCAGCAGGCAAAGATGTGTATTGTGAAAAACCAGTTGGCAATTCAATAATAGAATGCGCAACTATGGTTGATGCACAAAAAAAATATAATCGTGTTGTGCAGGTTGGTCAGTGGCAAAGAAGTAATAAACATTATGCAGATGCGATGGACTTTGTGCATTCAGGAAAGTTGGGCAATGTGCGTTTAGTAAAGGCGTGGGCGTACCAGGGCTGGATGCAATCAGTGCCTGTAAAGCCAGATAGCGCGCCGCCTCCCGGTGTTGATTATGATATGTGGTTAGGCCCGGCAGAAAAGCGTCCGTTCAATCCAAATCGCTTTCATTTTAATTTCAGATGGTATTGGGATTATGCCGGTGGTTTAATGACAGACTGGGGCGTACATATGATTGATTACGCATTAATAGGTTCAAAAGCAAATGTGCCAAAAAGTATTATGGCAAGTGGTGGAAAATTTGCGTATCCTGATGATGCGGAAGAAACACCCGATACATTAACTACCGTATATGATTTTGGAAGTTTTAATATGTTGTGGGAGCATGCAACAGGCATAAACGATGGGCCATATTCAAGAGATCATGGCGTGGCATTTATTGGTAATAACGGAACGTTGGTGGTTGATCGCGGTGGATGGGAAGTAATACCTGAAGTAAAAAATAAGCAAGATCAAATGGAAGCAGTACCAAGGCAATTAAAAGTTGATGATGGCATTTTTTTACATACAGGAAATTTTTTAGAAGTGGTAAAATCGCGCAAGATGGAAGATCTGAAATGCCCGGTTCAGGATGCTGCACATGTTGCAACCGTTTGCGATATGGGCAACATTGCATTTAGAACAGGAAAGAAAATTTTTTGGGATGATGACAAGAAAAAATTCACAGATGATGATGCAAACAAATTGCTTGTTTCCAAATATCATAATGGTTATGAGTTGCCGAAAGTTTAATGTTATTATGTAACCTGCTGTAGTGTCTTATGGCATCACGGTTGTGTCACTCACTTGTACTGAATATTTTATGGCAACAATTAAAACTTGATCATTCATTATTGAATATTGGCTGTTCAGTATTAATTAAATATTCAATAATCCACATTCATTATAAACAAAAGAAGATTTTACAGTATAACAATCACTCAAAATTTCAACTTTTATTTTTTCTCACTATGTTGTATGTTGCAACACTTCTGAAACAATAAATCAATATTGCAAACATGATTAGAAAAATTATTTTATCTGCTGCCTGCTTTTTTAGTTTCGTAATTGTAAAAGCACAAAATGAAGCGGCGGATACTGCAACAATGTATCCTGGTTTATATTATCGTGGTGATACAACAAAACCTGAAGCAACAGAATTTTATAAACCGGTTCCGCCAATTGTTACACCCGGTAAAAGTTTTGGTGATGCGCCTTCTGATGCTGTTATTTTATTTGATGGTACAACTGTGGATAAATGGGAATCTGCAAACGATACAACAAAACCTGCAGACTGGATCATCGATAATGGTGAACTGACTGTAAATAAAAAAGGGGGTGGAAGTATTCAAACAAAACAAAAGTTCTTGGATTATCAATTGCATATTGAATGGAAAGAACCAACCGATATTGAAGGAAAAGGCCAGGCTCGTGGAAATAGTGGCGTGTTCTTAGCATCAACCGGCCCCGGCGATGCTGGTTACGAAATCCAGGTGTTGGATTGTTATAATAATACAACCTATGTTGATGGACAAACAGGTGCTGTTTACAAACAAGCTATTCCGTTGGCAAATGCTTGTAAAAAACCAGGAGAATGGCAAACGTATGATATCATTTGGACGGCTCCTCGTTTTGATGCTTCCGGTAACGTAACTGATTCTGCAAGAGTAACTGTTTTGCATAACGGCATTGTGTTACAAAATGATTTTCACTTAAGAGGTGTAACTAGATATATCGGTATACCATATTACAAAGCACATGGTGCATCTTCAATTAAATTACAGTCGCATGGCGACCCAAGCAAACCAATAAGCTTTAGAAACATTTGGGTAAGGCCTTTAACTTTTAAGCCGCCGATGTAGTTGAAGTATTTATAAAGATCAACCGTTGTACAATTAAACTTGCAACGGTTTTTTTATTTTGAATGCCACGAAGAACACAAAGCATGGAATATTTTCTGCGTTTCCGTGCCATCAGTGGCAAACAATTATAAGCCGGTTAAATAATCGTTGATCAATTTTATCTCAAAGCCTTTTTGTTGCAGGTAATCTTTCATCTTTCTTTTCCTGATGAAAATATTCTTTTCAGATTTTAGTGTTGTGAGTTTTTTATCTGCAACTGAATAAAAAGTTTTATTGTAATCTGTTGTTGATATTATAGCTAATGCTTTGCGAATACAATAATCGCTAACACGTTTTTGCTTTAATGCATATTTTATTTTTTCTTTTCCCCATTTTTTTATTCTGAATTTTCCGCCGGCATAAGCAACTGCAAAACGTTCTTCATTCAAATAATCTTCCTCAATTAATTGCGTAAGCAATTGTTCAACTTCATTTTTATGTAGTTTGAATGAATAGAGTTTTTCGCGTACTTCACTATGGCATCTTTCCTGGTAAGCGCAATAATGTTTTGCTTTTTGCAAAGCGGCTAGTAAAGAGTCTTGCATTAAAAATCAAGGTTTGGCCGAAGCCATTTTTCAGCTTCATCAATATTCCAGTTTTTGCGCTTAGCATAATCTTCCAGTTGATCTTTAGCAATTTTTCCCAAACCAAAATAATGGCTTTGCGGATGCGCAAAATACCAGCCACAAACTGAAGCTGGCGGATTCATAGCAAGGCTTTCAGTTAACTCTATACCGATGGTTTCTGTTGCGTTAAGAAGATCAAATAATTTTATTTTTTCAGTATGATCAGGACAAGCAGGATAGCCTGGCGCGGGACGAATACCAGTATATTTTTCATGAATCATTTCTTCGCTTGAAAGCGTTTCATTTTTTGCATAACCCCAATATTCTTTTCTCACTTTTTGATGTAAACATTCTGCAAACGCTTCAACCAAACGATCCGCTAAAATCTGCACCATTATTTTATTGTAATCATCATTTTCTGCAGCAAATTTTTCAATATGTTTTTTCGCTCCATGAATTGCTACAGCAAATGCGCCCATGTAATCTTGTTGTGTTGGAGAAACAAAATCAGCCAACGAGAAATTATTTTGTCCCTGCGCTTTTTTTGATTGTTGTCTTAAAAATTCAAGGTTCACTTTACCATCTTTTGTATTAAGCGAAACTGTATCTCTGTCGTTGCTTTGCGCAGGCCAAAATCCGATACTTCCTTTTGCTGTAAACCAATGTTCATTGATTATCTTTTTAAGAAGCGCATTTGCATCATTATATAATTTTGTTGCTTCAACACCGAACGTTTTATCAGTTAATACAGCAGGAAATTTTCCGGGCATTTCCCAGCCGATGAAAAAAGGACCCCAATCAATAAATTCAGCAATTGTTGCAAGATCAAAATCAATAAAAACTTTTACTTCATTAATAAATGGTTTTGTTGGAACATAATTCTCCCAGTCAAATTTTTCTTTTAAGCTTACAGCTTCTTCATATTTTACTAATGATTTCTGCCCTTGTTTATTCATGAACTGAACCCGCAAGCCATCATATTCTTTTTGAACCTGGCTTAAAAGTTTTGGCTTTTGCTGTTCGTTTAAAAGATTAGAAACAACAGTAACACTTCTTGAAGCATCAAGCACATGAACAACACCATTATCATACTGAGGCGCGATTTTAACAGCAGTATGTGTTCTGGAAGTTGTTGCACCACCAATTAATAATGGTTGCTTCATATTGCGCCGTTTCATTTCATGTGCTACATGCACCATCTCATCGAGCGATGGTGTTATTAACCCGCTTAAACCAATTACATCCACTTTTTCTTTTTGCGCAGTTTCCAAAATTTTATCTGCAGGAACCATCACCCCTAAATCAATTATATCATAGCCGTTACAACCAAGTACAACGCCAACAATATTTTTACCTATATCATGCACATCACCTTTAACTGTTGCCAGTAAAATTTTTGCAACAGATCCCTGCAACGCGTTTGGATTATTCTTTTTTTCTTCTTCGATGAAAGGGAAAAGATAAGCAACGCTTTTCTTCATTACTCTTGCGCTTTTTACAACCTGTGGCAAAAACATTTTACCACTACCGAAAAGATCTCCAACTACGTTCATGCCAGCCATTAACGGGCCTTCAATTACATGTAATGGCTTCGGATAGTTTTTACGTGCTTCTTCTGTATCTATTTCTATAAAATCTGTAATACCGTTTACTAATGCATGCTTTAATCTTTCTTCTACCGAATTACTTCGCCATGCATCATCTTTCTTTTCAGTTTTATCTTTTTGTTTTACTGTATCTGCAAATACAATTAATTTTTCTGTTGCTTCATTATTATCGTTGTTCCTGTTAAAAATTACATCTTCACACAATTGCTTTAGCGTTGGTTGAATTTCATCATATACAATTAACTGACCGGCATTTACAATCCCCATATCCATGCCTGCTTTTATTGCATAAAAAAGAAAAACACTGTGCATGGCTTCGCGTACTAAATCATTGCCACGAAAAGAAAATGACAGATTGCTAACACCGCCACTGATTTTTGTAAGCGGCATTTTCTGTTTGATAATGCGTATTGCTTCTATAAAATCAACTGCATAATTATTATGTTCTTCGAGGCCGGTTGCTATCGCAAAAATATTTGGATCAAAAATAATATCCTGTGCATCGTAACCAATCTGCTCAGTTAAAATTTTATACGCACGGCTGCTTATGTTTACTTTCTTTTCTAAAGTGTCTGCCTGGCCATTTTCATCAAAAGCCATTACTACAACAGAAGCGCCGTACATCCTGCATGTTTCTGCCTGTGCAATAAATTTTTCTTCACCTTCTTTTAATGAAATAGAGTTTACGATGCACTTGCCCTGTACACATTTTAATCCTGCTTCAATAATTTCAAATTTTGATGAATCTATCATTATAGGAATGCGTGCAATATCTGGCTCGCTTTGTAAAAGGTTTAGAAAGGTTGTCATTGCAACAACGCCATCAAGCAAAGCATCATCCATGTTTATATCAAGCACCTGTGCGCCATTTTCTACCTGTTGCCTTGCAACACTTAGTGCTTCCTCATATTTATTTTCGCGAATAAGTCTTGCAAATTTTTTTGAACCCGTAAAATTTGTACGCTCACCAATATTTATAAAATTAGATTCAGGCCTTACGGTTAAAGGCTCTAAACCGGCAAGCCTCATGAAAGGCTTTATAGTATTTTCACTCATGTATTATTCTTTTATATTCGGGTTCAGTCTCCATTAATTGCTGAAGTTCTTTTTTATCTGGCAGATACGTTTTGTACTTGCTTGTAAAAATTTGATTGTTATTTTTTGGCAGTGTGTATTTAACTATGCTTTCTTTTTTGTTTTTGCATAGAATAATGCCAATCGTTTTGTTTTCTAATGATTCTTTTATCTCATCATCGAAGTAATTAACGTACATCTGCATTTGACCAATATCTGTATGTTTTAATTCACCGATCTTAAGATCAATCAAAATAAAACACCTTAACATGCGATGATAAAAAACAAGGTCAATGTAATAATGATCTTCATCAAACGTAATTCGATATTGTCTTCCTACAAATAAAAAACCTTTCCCAAGTTCTTTTAAAAAATCTTCAAGTTTAGATATAATCGCAGATTCAAATTCGCTTTCGCTGTAAGATTCATGTTCTTCCAACGACAAAAATTCTAAAATGTAAGGGTCTTTTATTGCATCAGCCGGTGATTCAATAACATGACCTTTTGTACTTAGTTCTTTTATCTTTTTTTTGTTTCTGCTCGATGCAAGCCGCTCATATAAGGCGCTATCGTATTGCCTTTTTAATTCTCTTAAACTCCAGTTTTCATTTATCGATTCTATCTCATAGAATTTTCTTTCGCGCTCATTTTCTATTCGCATTAGAAATACATAATGAGACCAACTTAATTTGAAAATCGGCTTTATTGATTTCCGAGACACTGTCTCGGATTTTGAAAGAGATGATGAAGAGAGAGATTTCCGAGACAGTGTCTCGGAAATTGAATACATAAGATAAAACTTGCGCATGTATTCAAGATTATCAACCGAAAAACCACGGCCAAATAACCTAGTTAATTTAATAGACAAAGACGGAAGCACATTAGCAGCGTACTGAGCACGCGATTTACCTTGTTGTTCGTACTCTACTATTAATTTTCCGATGTTGAAGTAAGTTTCTGCAAGCGTTATATTAATAGATTGAACAACTTGTGTTCGCGCATTCTCAACAAGAGCTTTAACAGTTTTAAAAAGAGATACAGAACTTTTAATTGCCATTATTTAAGCATAAATATTTTCAACAACAGGTAATTTTCTTGTTTGAATATTTTTTACATGTTGTGCAATCGCTTTTATATGATCTGGTGTTGTACCACAACAACCACCAACGATATTTACAAAACCTTCTTTCGCCCAATCTTCGATAAAGTGTGCTGTTTCATGCGGCTGCTCATCATACTCGCCCATTGTATTTGGCAAACCGGCATTTGGATATGCAGAAACATAACATGAAGCAAGCTGTGATAACTCTTCAATATGTGGACGCATTTCTTTTGCACCGAGCGCACAATTTAAACCAATGCTTAAAGGCTTAGCATGAGCAACAGAATTATAAAATGCTTCTAAAGTTTGGCCGCTTAAAGTTCTTCCGCTTGCATCTGTAATTGTTCCGCTAATCATTATTGGTAATGACTGCTGTTGCGTATCTCTAAAATATTTTTTTATAGCGAAGATTGCAGCCTTTGCATTCAATGTATCAAATATTGTTTCTATCAATAATAGATCAACACCGCCTTCAACCAACCCTTTTATTTGCTCGTAATAAGCTTCAACAGCACCATCAAAAGTAAGCGCACGATAACCAGGATTATTTACATCAGGCGAAAGTGAAAGTGTTTTATTCATGGGCCCGATTGCACCTGCAACAAATTTGTTAACGGTTAATAACCCATTGGCTACAGCAAAATCATTTATTGCTTGTTTCGCAATTTTTGCAGCTTCAAAATTTATTTCATATGCTAACGATTGCATATTATAATCTGCAAGTGAGATGCGCTGTGCATTAAAAGTATTTGTTTCAAGAATATCTGCACCAGCTTCAAGATATTCTTTATGAATTTCTTTTATGATCTGCGGTTGTGTTAAACTAAGCAAATCGTTATTGCCTTTTATATCTGATGCCCAATTTTTAAAACGTTCTCCGCGATATTGTTCTTCAGATAATTTATAGCGCTGAATCATTGTGCCCATTGCACCATCAATAATTAAAATACGTTGATCTAAAAGTTCTTTAATGTTCATAAAACTGTTTTGATTTGGAACCATAGCCGCACAATGATATATACTACAAGTGTGCGACGCAACCGTGATGCCACTTGTTCAGCAGATGACTACATAAAAATTATTCACTTTAAAACGTAGGGAAACTTATAGAAGAAGTTTGTGCGTTTATTAGTTCTAATTGTAGGCTGAACAATAAACAAATCCGCCTGCGG
>JBDUBY010000300.1:0-28755 GCA_040003735.1 Parafilimonas sp. | reverse complement strand
AATCTTTCTTAACCAATGTATCAAGCAGCTTTATGTTTTGTCTTGCTGCAACAGAATCACGCACAAATAATTCGCCATTGGCAAAACCAAACAACTCAAAATAAGCCGAGTAATTAAACATCGGCGAGTTGCCGGATTTTATAATAAGATAACCAGCAAAGCTTGCCTCACTTTCACTCGCAAAACCAAGCTGGTGGCCAATTTCATGGCAGGTTGTAAACGGCATTGTACATGAAGGAACTTTTATATTCACCTGTGCTTCGCCGGTAAAAGGATTGTAATAACCAAGAAAACCAGAAAAATTTCCAATATTGCTAAGCAGCATTTTTTTTACATCAGTATAGTTGTAAGCTAAAAAAGGATAATTCTTTTTTGCTGAATCATACAATTGAATGGCCTGCGCAGCAGTTGTTTTTTCATCAGCATAATTTATATGCAAGCTATCAATCAGTCTCCTGTTGCTATTTAGTTCATCACGCAGTTTTGTTGTAACTATTCGCAAATCTTCAGTGCTGTACATTTCAGGATACAACTTAAGTTCATAGCCAATTCCATAACGATAATAATTCAAACCCCAAAACACTAAAAAAATCAAGTATACCCACAAGCATTTTACAACAAGATTTCTGAATGCGAAAAGAAATTTTTTCCATGTTGGCTTGCGAAAAAATTGAATAGTTTTTACGATTAGCCAAACGCCCGCCAATCCATATAAAACATCTCCAACACTAAAGGGAATCCATCGTGTAATTATGCGTAACAATGATGAAATGAAAGGGTAAAAATGTGCGCTGTAAAACTTTTCGATCCATGCAGGCTGCAACGCTATTAAATGCAACGCAACAATAAAGATTAATAAAATCAGCGGCGTAATCCACCATTTATTTTTTGCTGACTGCATATAAAAGCGAATATAAAAGTATAAGCTGCAAAAAATATTTAAAATAATTATGTTACCGGCTTTTGGTGCTTTTGGCATCTTCGTTGTGTCACTCACTTGTACAGTATATTGTTGTGCAACTAAAGGTTTATGATTTAAATTGTGGTGCTTACTTTTACAACCTTTCAATAATAAAATATGAGCAAATTTTCAGACTACAACTTCGCTGATCAAAAAGCATTAATACGTGTTGATTTTAATGTGCCGCTTGATAAAAAAACATTAGAAATAAAAGACGATACACGAATGACAGCAGCCATTTCAACAATACAAAAAATTTTGAAAGATGGTGGCAGCATTATTTTAATGAGCCATCTCGGAAGGCCAAAAGATGGCCCGGAAGATAAATTTTCATTAAAGCATATTATAAACCATTTAAGCGAATTATTAGATGGAAAAGAAGTTCTCTTCGCTGATGATTGCATTGGCGATGATGCAAAACAAAAAGCAGCTTCATTAAAACCTGGCGATGTGTTATTGCTGGAAAATCTTCGCTTTCATAAAGAAGAAGAAAAAGGCGATGAAGCTTTCGCAGAAAAATTATCAAAGTTTGGCGATGTATATGTGAATGATGCGTTTGGCACAGCGCATCGTGCACATGCATCAACTGCTGTTATTGCAAAATTCTTTTCAAAAGACAAAAAAATGTTTGGCTTATTAATGGAAAGTGAAATAAAAGCCGCTGAAAAAGTTTTACACAGTTCAGAAAAACCATTTGTTGCAATTATTGGCGGCGCCAAAGTGAGTGATAAGATTTTAATTCTTGAAAATTTAATTGACCGCGCAAATGATATTATCATCGGCGGTGGTATGGCTTATACTTTTTTTAAAGCAGAAGGCGGCGCTATCGGTTCATCGTTATGCGAAGACGACCGTATTGAAAAAGCTAAAGAAATAATGAGCAAAGCAGCAGAAAAAAACTCTTGTATTCACCTGCCAAGCGATTCTATTATTGCAGATAAATTTGCCAATGATGCTAATGTCTCTTCATCAATCAGCACAACAATTCCTGATGGATGGATGGGGCTTGATATTGGTACAATGGCCTGCAATATGTTTACCAAAGTAATTCATAATGCAAAAACAATTTTATGGAACGGGCCAATGGGTGTTTTTGAAATGGAAGACTTTGAACATGGCACAAAAGCTATTGCCAAAGCGGTTGCAGAAGCAACAGAAAACGGCGCTTATTCATTGGTTGGCGGCGGCGATAGTGTTGCTGCGGTAAACCAGTTTGGCTATGCAGATAAAATGAGTTATGTATCAACCGGCGGCGGCGCCATGCTTGAATATTTTGAAGGAAAAGAATTGCCCGGCATTGCAGCGATAAATGAATAAAGTTTTTCTGCAAAGTTTATTGCTATGCGAAGTCTCCGGGCTTATAAAAATTAATGAATTATATAGAAAACTATGCTCTGCGAAGTCTCCGGACTTCGCAGGACTATGCGCTAAGTCTCCAGACTTATTTAGAAAATTATTGAGCAATATTTTTTCCCTTCTTGCTGAAATTAAATACCAAAAACAAAACAGACATCAGCAACAAAAAACCGGCGGCAAGCATAAATGTTGATGAAAGAGAAAGATGGCTTACTACAGGAAAAATAATTATTGGAGATAAGAACTGGCCAAGAAACCAGAATGTGGTAAGCTTACCAATTTCCTTTCCTCTTATTTCAGGCGGAACAATTTTCATAACCCACATATTTGTGTTTGGAATCATCATTCCCATACCAAATCCCGTTATCATTATTGCAACAACAACCAACGCATAACTATTTGCGATTGCAATACATAAAAACCCTGCTGCCATTAGTAAGTATCCTATAAAAAATATAGTAAGAAAATTAAACCGACCCTTTATTTTAGAATAAGAAAAAGATGAAATGGCAGAAGCTAATGTACTTGAAGCAATAGCAGCACCTACAAGCGAATTCTTTTCTACACCTAAAGCCTTTAAATAAAATGGAATTTGCACAGGTATTAAAAAAAAGATAATCCACATCAGCATTGTATTAAAAAATAACATCCATATTATTGCCGGTGCTTTTACATTTTGTAAAATCTGTTTGGTTTGTTTGATGACCTTCGGTTCTTTTAAAAACACTATCGTTAATGGAAAAACAAGCAAAGAAAATAAATACAGCAGAAAAGGAAATCTCCATCCAATATCTGCAAGCACGCCACCAAGTCCAATAAATAATATTCCGCCTAAAGACATGAATGCAATTTGCAAGCCTACAAATTTCATTCGTTCTTTACCTTCAAAATAATCAGCAATTAAAGTGATAACAATAGTCATAGACATACCAACTGCCATTCCCAAAACAATACGTGATATAAGTATGCTATACAAATCTTCAAGATAAAAACCCGCAGAGCCTGCAACAGCATATACAATAAGTGAAATACGCAGTATGCTCAATCTTCCGTAACGGTCAATAAGCCTTCCGGCAACAGGAGAAAATAAAGCTATCATTAAAGCAGGAATAGTTAATACCATCTTTACAATAAACGCTGCATTTTTTACACCTGCGAATGCAACAGCCATTTGTGGCAATGCCGGAGAAATTGTAATGACAGACATGATTGTAAGGCTGCTTACAAGCAAAAGTGTAAGCTTTGTTTGCCATGTTTTGGTTTCCATTATTTGGTTGTTACAATTTATAATTGTTATTTATTTTCAAAAAAGTTTTGGTTAACGGTAAGAAGTTCAGAGGATGATTTACTCTTTAATTCATTTATCAATTCTATTAAATATTCATATACACAAATCCTGTAGTCAGCTATTGGTTATCTTTAAAGAGTCTTAAACCCGAACAGTAAACTTAATCATTTATTGATGAAAAGAACTTATCTGATACTAATCATTTTTTCCGGTTTGTTTTTTTCATGGCAAAAGCCAAAGCAAAAAAAAACATCTGGCAGAACACCTAATATAGTTTTGATTCTTGCAGACGATCTTGGCTATTCAGACCTTGGATGTTTTGGAAGCGAAATAGCAACGCCTAATATTGATTCTCTTGCACTGCACGGACAAATATTTACCAATTTTTATACTGCGGCAGCGTGCTCTCCTTCAAGAGCAATGTTACTTACCGGAACAGATAATCATATTGCAGGTTTGGGCGATATGGCTGAACATGTTCCGGGAATACCAAATGAAATTGGGAAGCCCGGGTATGAAGGCTTTCTAAACAACAAAGTGATTTGTGTTGCACAGTTATTAAAAGATGCAGGTTATCATACTTATATATCGGGAAAGTGGCATCTTGGCTTAACGCCGGATCAAAGCCCTTATGCAGAAGGTTTTGAACGATCATTCGCTTTGCTTGATGCTTATTCAGATCATTATTTTCCGGATACACTCACTACTCAGTTTTGGGGAGATGATCATTACACAAAATATCCTGATGGACAATATTCAACAGATTTATATACTGATAAAGCCATCAGTTTTATAGAGAAAAACAGAACAGATAATAAACCATTTTTTTTGTATGCTGCTTATACTTCACCGCACTGGCCTTTGCAGGGACCAGCAAAATATATTGAAAACTATCACGGCAAATATGATATTGGTTATGATAGTTTAAGAACATATCGTTTTAATGAACTGAAGAAAAAAGGCATCGTTGCAAAAGATGTAGTACTGCCGCCACTTCCGGCAGTAAAAGGAGATTTGTATAATATTTCAAATGAGCCTTTGCTAAGATGGAATTCTCTTGATAAAAATGAACAAAAGATAGAAGCAAGAAAAATGGAAATTTATGCGGGCATGATTGATAACCTTGATTATAATATTGGCAGGCTTATACAATATTTAAAACAGATCGGCGAATATGATAATACACTGTTTGTTTTTTTATCTGATAACGGGCCATCATCTGCTGATGTAAATGCAACGCCGGATAAACTTAATCCATATCCATACATGGGCACAGCTAATTCGTTTGTTGCGTATGGATCTGAATGGGCGCATGCTTCAAGCGCTGTAAATAGTTTGTATAAAGGATATAGTGCAGAAGGTGGCATTCATTCACCAATGATTATTAAAATGCCATATGAACAACAAGGAAATACTATTGATATAGCATTTGCAACCATCATGGATTTAGCTCCAACATTTCTTGATGTTGCAGGTGCTAAATATCCTTCTGTTTATAATGGTAAATCTTTAATGCCGTATAAAGGCACATCGTTACTTCCATTATTATCTAAACAAAAAAACAGTGTTCATAAAGATGATTATGTTATGGGATGGGAATTGTTTGGAAGATATGCTTTGCGAAAAGGAAAATGGAAGATCACTAAAATAGAACCGCCTTTTGGGAAAGGTTTTTTTGAGTTATTTAATATGGATGAAGACCCGACTGAATCGCATGATTTATCAAAACAATATCCTGAAAAGTATAACGAGCTATTGAATGATTGGAAAGCTTACGTAAAAGATAATGGAGTGATATTAGGCATTCAATCATCAAAAACAAAAAAATGAATAATGAAAAAAACATCATCAACTTTTCATCTTTATAAAAACTGATGATGTTTTCTTGTTAGTGATTACCATTCATCGGCGGCGGCGGTAAAATAAATGGCGATGGTTGTGGCACTAATGGTTCCAATTTTCTGTTTGCCAATCCAGGATTATCTGCAGCAACAAAATTTGCCCTGAATGCAAAATAAACCATTGGCATTAACGGATTAGGATCACCGTTTGGAGCCATAATATTACCACGATAAGGATTTAAATATTCCCATACAATTTTACCATCTGGCGTAACTTCAAAGAACCTTGCTTTAGGGCCTTCATTAATAAATGTGTTGCCACTTGCTAAGCGTTGGGCACCTGAGATAAAACTGCCATGAAAAGAAGTTGTATCAGAAGCCATGTAAGTCCATACAGGTTTTTCAGGGCCATAAGTTTTATTTGCTTCTAAATAATAATTGCCTTTGCTATCTGTGGGAGGTTTTATTTCAAAGATCATTGAGTAATTCATGCTATCACCTTGGTAAGGAATATCATTATTAAAAACAGTAAGATTGCCTTCGCCCGGATTTCCTTTTGTTATCCATCGCACGTCATGCTGACCAAATAATTTTTCATCAGTAGAATCACCTCTTTGATAATTTTTAGGATTGCCCCAGCGATATAAAAAATCACCGCCCTTGCCTGATTTTCCTCCTTTATGCGTTACTGCCTGTTTTGTTGTAATGCTGTGATCAATAATAAATATTTCACTTAAATGAGGTGAGCTAAAAACAATCTGATCAAGGTCAGCATTGTATTTTATGGCATTAAAATGAAAGATGTCTGCACCAAGATTACCGGCAGTTGTGTTTTTGTCTTCCATGCCTTTTGCTTGCAGAATTTCTACACTGTCCTGGGATATGGCAGGCGGTAATTTGTGGCCCATATTCACATCTAATAATTCAGGATGATCTGCAGGCTTGCCATAGTTCATTTTCTTTGCATCAAAGTCTTGTATCAAATGATCTTTCAAATGCCATTCCCAAACAATCTTTCCACCTGCCTTTCCTTCAGGTACTATTTCAATAATTTTTTCTAACCACGGTCCATCTTTAGGAGTCATGTCAGGCTTCCTGCCCATTGCAATTGCCTGGTCGTAGGTTTTTGCTTCATAAGCAATAGCAAGTATATGACCATTGGGCATAACTGTAAAATCATGGTGTATCATTTCAGTATCGTTTGCATATTCAAAATCCCATAACATCTTACTATCCCAGCTAACTTTTTGCAAACGTCCATAAGGGCCGCCAAAACCAAACGTTGGAAAATCGGGATCAAGTGCGCCCTGGAAAATAGATCCATCATCCTGGAGATAAGCATTAAACACTGGATAATTACCTTTCCATTGATGCACTACTTCACCTTTACGATTAATTAAATCAATATATGGCGAATTTGGTACTGCAAACATTATATATCCATCAGCAATGCCCGGCGTATTAATTTTTAAACCGCGGGGAATATGTAATCCAAACATATTCCTGTCCATGGGCGGAGCAGGTTTTTTAGTTGTTGTGTCATTATTATTAACCTGGCAAAATGCGCCAGTTGAAATAATGAGGAAAATGTAAAGAAGATGGATCTTTTTCATAATGCAGAAGTTGAGGTGATAAATTATTATACTGTGTAATATAAGAATTAAAGATTTATCATAGGGGTATTTTTAAATAAAAAAATAATCAATATTAAAATAAATTTAGTCATATCTTTCATAAGCCATTTTATCATTCATCACCAACTATCTGCAACATGTCAATCAAAATTATTGGGGCCGGGTTTCCAAGAACCGGCACAAATACGCTCAGAGAATCTCTTGAGTTACTTGGATTCGGTAAAACATATCATATGAAGAACCTTCTGGTTAACCCGGAAAATCTTCATTACTGGTTAACATTGAAAGAAACCGGCACAACCAATTGGGAAGCGTTGTATGATGGCTACCAGGCTACGGTAGATTTTCCTTGCTATCCATGGTACAAGGAGCATATGAAACAATATGCTGATGCAAAGGTTATTTTAAGTTTAAGACCTTTTGAGAAATGGTATGAGAGCTATTATAGTACTATCTACCAATCGCATTATCCTTCGGAAGAGCGAAAAGCAGAAATGGACAAAAAAGTTGCTGCAAGTCCTCAGCTTCAAATTGTAATGCCCGTTATGGGGTTCGCGAAACAAAGTATTACTGAAGATCATTTCCAGGGAAAATTTTTAGATAAAGAGTTTATGGAAAAGATCTTTAATGCTCACAATGAAGAGGTGAAAAATTATGTGCCTGCAAATAAATTGCTTGTTTTTGATGTTCGTGAAGGATGGGAACCGCTTTGTGCATTTTTAGGTGTAAAAGTACCAGATGAACCACTTCCGCATACAAACAAAAAAGAAGATTTTGCCGCAATGGTAGGAGAACTTATGAAAGGGCATATGGCTTAACTTGATTTACCTTCTTGTTCTTATAGTTGTCAACAACAAAACTGTGCATTACATCTCTAATTAATATTTTAAATGTTTTATTAGCAACCGGGGTATTTTTGTTTTGATAATTTTATCATTCAAAAAATTTGGATATGAAACATGCAAAACATTGCCTTCAATTTTTACTGTTCTTCATTTTCTGTAATCATATAAAAGCACAGGTTCCTGTTATTAAAGAACCTCATCATAAACCAGTTCTTGTGAATGATTATGTGCGTTTGCTTGATGTGCATATAAATGCCGGAGATACAACAATGTATCACATTCATGCCGCGCCATCGGTTATTGTGTTTATATCAAAATCAACAATTGGCTCGCAAAAAATGGGTGAAACACCTTCTGCACCAAATAAAGTTTTACCGGCGCAAACAAGTTTTGTTGATTATGGCGCAAACCCAATTACACACCGGGTTTTTAACGCTGGTGAAAATATTTTTCATGTGATGGATATTGAACTGGTGAAAAAAAATCCTTCTGCCGATTCATGTTCAGCTCTAACTAATGCTGAAACAACAATTAATGAAAAACTTGTTCGTGTTTATAAGTTTGATGTAAGCCAACAACCATTTATTGTAAATAAAAACAGTTGCGCACATTTGCTTGTTTGTATTTCAGGAGAAATAACTATTTCAGCTAAAAAACTTAAAACAGGAGATTATGTTTTCTTCAATCCAAACACAGAAATATCACTCAATAACAATCAAAAAGAAAATTCAACATGTGTTATGCTTGAATTAAAATGATACCTGTTAGTTGCTGCTTATCATTCTTATAAAAAAATTACCATTCATCAGTTGCAGGTTCATTACATAATGAAGCAATCGCATACATTTTTAAAATGCATTACTTTCGATAAAAATTGAGAAAAAAATGAAAACAGGAACTTTAGCATTAATAATAATAGTGGCAGTGGTTTTAGTGTTAGGAGGTTGCGGTTGCAAAAGCTATAATGGCTTGGTAAAGGGCGATCAATCTGTGCAAAATGCATGGAGTAATGTTGAAACAAATTACCAGCGCAGAACAGATTTATACAACAGCGTTGTTAAAACAATTCAAGGTTCTGCCAACTTTGAAAAGTCAACATTAACGGCAGTAATTGAAGCACGTTCAAAAGCAACAAGCGTACAGGTTGATGTAAATGACCCGGCTTCACTCGAAAAATACCAGCAGGCACAAGGCCAGTTGCAAAGCGCTTTTGGAAGATTGCTCGCAGTGGCAGAAGCGTATCCGCAATTGCAGACCACAAAAGCATTTCAGGATTTTCAAACGCAAATTGAAGGCACAGAAAACAGAATAAATGTTGCCCGCCGCGATTATAACGACGCTGTAAATACATATAATTTACAGGTTAGAACTTTTCCCAACAGCATCTTTGCCGGCATCTTCCATTTTCAAACGAAAGCTTATTATAAAGCAGATCCCGGAAGTGAAAAAGCGCCTGACATTAACTTCGATACTAAATAATTTTTGCTGATGTTATCTTTATTTAAGCCGAAACAGCAAAAGTTTTTTTCTGCAGAAGAAGAAACAAAAATTGTTGATGCTATTCAGGCAGCAGAAAAGCAAACCAGTGGTGAGGTGCGTTTGTATGTAGAAAGTAAATGCCGCTTTGTTGATCCGCTCGATCGCGCAGCAGAGATTTTTGTTCATTTAAAAATGAATGAGACTGAAAATCGCAATGCCGTATTAATATACATTGCTACGGTTCACCAGCAGCTTGCGGTTTTTGCCGACGAAGGAATTTTCAACAAGGCCGGCCAGCAGTTTTGGAACAATGCTGTGCATAAAATGATAAGCGAATTCAGTAAAGAAAATTATGCTGAAGGCCTTATTGAAATAATTTATAAAACAGGCCAGTTGCTGAAAACACATTTTCCATACGATGCTGTAACAGATAAAAACGAATTGCCCGATGACATTGTTTTTGGAAAATAAAACACTGGAAATATTATGTTATCAGCAATGGTTTTCCATGGCATCACGGTTGTGTCACTCACTTGTACTGCATACTTTCATGGCATCCCAGGTTTCACATTTCAAACGTGTCTCTTTTATTCAATAGCAAAATGAAACGTCTTTTATATCTTATAATTTTTATTAGTTGCGTAGCTAATCTTTCTGCACAAAATGTAATTTCAAAACCAAATCCTTCAAGATTGGTTGTTGATGCAGCAAGTTTGCTTTCCTCAGATCAGCAACAAATTCTTGAACAAAAGTTAGATGCGTTTAGCGATTCAACAAGCAACCAAATTGCAGTTGTTATCATCCCAACTTTAAATGATGTACCGATTGAAGATTATGCAGTAAAACTTTTTCGTGATTGGGGTATTGGCGGTTCCAAGCATAACAATGGTGTACTGTTGCTTATTTCAGCACAGGATCATAAAATATGGATTTCTGTAGGCTACGGTTTGGAAGGCGCAATAACCGATGTACAATCGAAGGATATAATTGAAAACGATCTTACGCCTAATTTTAAAAATGAAGATTTTTACCGCGGTATAGATGAAGCAATCAACTCTTTGGAAGCGGCAGCAGCCGGCGAATACAAAGAAAGAGGCACACAAAAAGATGATGGCGGTAAAGGCGGAAATATTTTAGGGTTCATAATTATTTTGATCGTGATTTTAATTTTAGTTGGCCGCGGACGCGGTGGCCGTGGTGGCGGCATGATGAGCCGCAGAGGTTTTGGAAGCTGGATTGTGCCCGCAATGTTTTTGGGAGGTTGGGGCCGTGGCGGCGGCGGAGGATTTGGTGGCGGTGGATTTGGCGGCGGCGGCGGAGGTGGTTTCGGAGGCTTTGGCGGTGGCAGCACCGGCGGTGGCGGAGCAGGCGGTGGCTGGTAAATTTTAGTGATGAAGGAATAATAACAAAATATCCTTAATTAAAATTCATTTCGATTATCAATTGCAGATAAAATAAGTATCGCAAATAATAATCTTATCTTTGAAAAATCAAGCCATTTGCTTTGTAAAAAACCATTTGGCATTTAGCAGTTGGGAAGGCGTTAAACTGCAAAATAAAATCATCCTTATTACATACATTTGTCACCTAATTTTTACTAATGGAAAACATGGAATATAATACCATACGCAATGATATGAGCATGCGTGAATATGGTCGCCACATTCAGAAAATGGTGGAATATCTTCTTACTATTGAAGACAAAGAAAAAAGGCAACAGCAAACTCAGGTTGTAATTGAACTCATGGGATTTCTAAATCCGCATTTAAAAAATGTGGAAGATTTCAGGCATAAATTATGGGATCATCTTTTTTTTATAAGTGGTTTTAAACTGGAAGTTGATAGCCCCTATCCTATTCCTACAAAAGAAACATATAAGCAAAAGCCCGATCCTTTACCTTATCCAAAACGTTATCCGAAGTATTCTCATCTTGGTAAAAATCTTGAACTGATTGTTGATAAAGCGCTGAAAGAACAAGATCCTGAAAAAAAACAAGGCTTTGCAAACGCTATCGCTTACTACATGAAGCTCTCTTACAGCAACTGGCATAAAGAGTTGGTGCATGATGATGCTATACGCAGCGAATTAAATAATATTACCGGTGGTGAACTTGAGTTTAGCAATACACCATTTATTAAACATCGCAACCAGAATTTTGAACGCGATGATTATCGCAGTAATAATACTGGCAGAAGACAGAATTTTGGTGGCCGAAACAATAATAATAATAATAACCGCGATAATCGTAACAGGAGCAGCAACGGCGGCAGGGACAATCGTAACAACAATAACCGCGATAATCGAAATAATAATAACAATAATAATCGCGACAACCGTAACCAGGGTTTCAAAAAAAGATTTAAATAATTACTTAGACCAACAAAATACATTGAATTTGCTTTTTAAAGCAGGTTCAATATTTGCATGCTTTTATACAAAGACATTGTATGAAAAAAGCAATAAGGCAAACCAAAAAATCAACAACTTCATCAACAACCAAAAAAAACTCACGCCCGTTTACTGCTAAAAAAGACGGTTATAAAGAAGAAGTTTATAATAACGAACAACAAGCTTCTTATAATAAAAGTGACATAGCAAAAAATAATAAGAAAAACACATCTGGTCCGAAATCATAACAAGCCACAAAAAAAGCCCATCATTTAATTGATGAGCTTTAAACGTCGGGAGGACAGGATTCGAACCTGCGACCCCCTGGTCCCAAACCAGGTATTCTACCGGCCTGAACTATTAGTTGAGAATCGGTTTTTTCTTTTGGATAAAGAGAATACTTTATTTTCATTCTTTGTGTAGGTGAACTCATTAGGTATCTTTTTAGGTGAAAAAAATTATTAAAATATCATTTATAAAAGTACTTCTTGAAGATGTAAAAGGTTTATTATGTTTCTTAATTATCAGAAATTTCTTGTCTAAGAAACTCTGTAACATTTCCGTAAAACAGAATAACTAAATACTTCTTCCTGAAGGTAATTAGTTTATGATTTTAATATTAGTGAACATTCCATCGTTTATAGTCAATGTTTGAACAGGATTAGAAGGTATCAATATATAACTTCCTGAAAAAGTTCCCGACGCAGAACCGTTATTAATATTTGAAATAATTACATTCCCCCCAGTATTATTTATATAGGTTAAATCACCATTATGAAATTCTGTATTTAGGTTAGTATAGCTTCCTGTTGTAAGTGTTGTAATATTTAAATCAAATACTATTGTTACATTACTTCCCGTCGGAATACCATTACCGGCTTCTAAAGAATATGGTCCAGAAGAAGAATACCTTTTAAATTCTGCGCCTTCTTGGCTATTGTCATTATAAATTGTTGAACCTTTAAGATCATACTTCGTACCATTAGCTGAAAAGGTTAATTCACCCGAAGAGTTTTGAGTGGTTGAACCACTTTTTTTGCAACTGAAAAGCAAGCTTAGGGCTAAAAAAATACATAAATGTTTCATTTTAATTAAAATTTATTGTTTATAATATACTCACTAAAATAAGGATAATTATCCCTATGACAAATAATCCTTATCGCTTCTTTTTACGATGTGAAAAAGAAGTCCAAAAGGAAGAATTATAGAGACGATGAATTCTTGAAAAATCTTGGAGACAGGATAAGGGAATTACGACTTCAGAAAGGACTTACACAAACTGAATTGGCTTTTAAATGCAACGATGTTGATTACTCTCAGATAAACAGGATGGAATTAGGAAAAGTGAATTTTTCTGTTTCATACGTAAAGCTGTTAGCTACTGCTTTAGAAACTCCGGTGGAAAAATTGATCCATTAAAACATTATTTAAGAAGTAACTTTAGGAATGACCTCTTTCTGGACGTGGATCAAGGACAATCCAGATGTATCTATTCTACTGTTTTGCCCGGAATGACGGCAATTGCTGGGCTATTTTGGAGAGCAAAGCGAGATGAACCTAAAGAATTTAAAAATAGATTAACTAAGCTTGGGTTGTTTTTAGTTATCACAACAATAGTAGGAGTGCTAATCAATTTTTATTCGCAGTATAACACTTTTGCTACTAATGAAAGTGAAAAAAAGCAAAGTGACTCTATTCAAAATCTTAGATATACGCTTTTACAATCGAGCTCCACTCAAACAGTTATCGGGTTAAGGCAACAAAGAAGTCTTGACTCAAATCAAATAATTGCTGATTCCCAAAGATTTAATATAACACTTGGGAAATTTGGCGAGCAGTTAATCACTCAAAATGAAGCATTATTTAATATAAACAAAGTTTTACATCCACTATTTCCTTTACACATTTATTGTAAAATCGAAATTCAATTGGATAGTTTAAAAGAGAACCATTTGCTATATGAAAACTTGTTGGAAATAGCTAAAGGAAAAATAAAATTATCACGAGGAGTGTATATTATAGGAAGCACTCCGAACTCTCATATTGCATACGAACAGACACGACTTAAATATTTGGAAGTTTCAAATGGTGTCTTAATGGATTCGCTAATGAAGATTTTAGTACCAAGAATATCTATCTTCATTCAAGATTTTAAGTATCCACCGGGAAATTCGTTAAATCTATTATTTTTAATCTCAGCAGAAAAAGAAGGCGAGGAATATTCCTACCATTTCGATTATGCCTCTAAAATAATTACACTCAATATTTTTGCTCAGCTATTGCCAGAAAGTGGTACAATCGATAAAATATTGACGTTGGGAGAAGCAAAAGATGGATTATTAGAAGTGAGCATTTTTTCATCTGAAATAAAACCGTCTTTTGATATGAAGTCGTTTAATTTTTATTGTGGGAATACTTTTTACAGTTCATATAAAATTTTCATTTACAGAAGACAATGCTGATAAGAGTTTTGTTCACGAGAAATCTTATAAAATTGAAATGAGGAGTGCCACACATTAATTTATACCAATGTAAATAAAAACAGGCGGAATTACCCGCCTGCTTAATTTCTGTTCAGTCATTCAATCCCCTACTTATTCAACTGACTGAACATCTTCTTGTCCTTCTTTTAACCAATTTGAAAGCGTTCCTTTAGATGGAACTTTTTCAAAGTCTGTATTTAGTGCATCCTTTGTTTTATCTAAAGACAGACCTGCTTCTCTATATTCCTTTGCCTTTTCTAAGATTGCCTGTTTTTCTTCCAGTGAAAACTCTCTTCCTCTTTTAATAGAAGTTACTCCTTTTGTTTCGATGTAGCTGAACTGTTGATTTTCGTTAAACTCCAACAGAAGTGTTTCCCTTTTCCTATCATCAAGAATATAATTTCCTTTCAAAAATCCCAGCTCTCTTTTATGTAGCTGATCATTTGGTCTCAGCTCCATAACTGTTCTCATCTTCGCTTCAAATCCCTGTGAACCGATTATATTGTTCTTATGAGGATTTAAAGCTTCTGTTCTTTTACCATTATGATGTAGGAATATAATAGAACACTCATGTTTATTAGCTAACTTATCAAACTTATTTAAAAACCTTCTTACACTTCCTATATCATTTATCTGACCATCGAATACATCAGAAAAAGCATCTATCACTACCAAATCATACTTGGCCATTTCCAACTCAGTATTTATCGCATTGTAGGCATTGTCATTGTTCAAAATGTACACTAAGTTTTCTAAATCATCAGCTTTTACGTCTTTTCCTACCTGTCTCTTTAAGATGATGCTTGTAGCTATTTTACTGTCTTCAGTTGAAAAGTAAATCGCTCTGCCATGTTTTACATTTAATTTTTGGCCTAAGAATTCTTTATTCTTCAAAGCAACTGCTGTCGCCAGTTGCCTCAGTAAAGAACTTTTACCGAGGTCGCTACTTCCAACTAACGATGATAAACCTGTTGATGGAATAAAAGGATCCCACAGGTGTGGGATCTCTTCTTCTTTCATATTTAGTAGCTCAGTGCCTGTTACTATATTGTGCCGCCTTCTTATGATCCTATCTTTTCTTTTTATTTGAAAACCCTTTGGCGCATTAACTTTTACAATACTCTTCATCCTTACAACTTTTATTTTTTATAAAATCTTTCAGTTTATAATATCCGACACCATCATCTAAAACGACCTTTAGGTTGTTATTACATTCATGAAGTGTAAGAGATAAAAGAAAACTTAAAAACTGTTTATCCTCTATAAATTTCAAAATGTCTAAATCATAGTCTTTCAACATTTCTAGACTTACATACAATCTTATCGTATTCCCTGTCCTTAATTTATAAAATGTATTTCTTGAAAACTTATAAAACTTAATCTTATCAACTGTTAAAAACCTTTTTTCATTATATATATTTAATGTAAGCTTTAGCCTACAACAACCCTGTATGCAATCAAATTTTTGCATGTTGTTTTTTTAATTTAAAAAAATAAAACCGATATTTCAAAGAACTTTTCTTTTGTATAGTCACTGCTTTATGTAAGCATTTGAGTGACTGACTGACGGCGGCGATTTGTTTTGCATTTGTATCTTTTTTGTTGATACAAAGCAACGAGAAGGCAAAAAGGTGTGCAATCCTAATGGTATCCTAAAGCTATCCTAATATGGTTAAGGGATGTAAATCCGAAGGCATTTCACTCGTAGTCCAGTTCTATTCTTCCCCCTTGAGCCACTCTTTGGGTTTGCTTATATTCAGAAGTATTTAGGTAATCGGAAAGAGTTGTTTTGTTAAGTGGTTTCCCTTTAGAGTCAACAAAATTGGTCAACAAGAACTTAACCAAATGGTTTTTATCAGCTTTTATAAGTGGTTTAGTGGTCTTGCCTTTAATCTTCTTTTGCCCTTGCCATAAATCATAAAATAATGTAGCCAACAACTTAGTGCTGCCTAACCATTGTATGTTTCCATTTGAAGATATTGGTTGAACAGGTCTTTCTTCTTGATAGGGCTTTAATCTTGATTCAATATCAGGTATAATCGTTTTCAAATAATTTGTGAGGAACTGAAAATTATCGCTTAACTTAAGATATAGAACTCAATTTCATTTTTTGCAACTTTCCAATATTCCAATTTTTCTTTACTCGATTTCAACGTAGAAATTGTATACCAAACCTCTGTAAATAATCTCCTGCTTTCTACTTTACCAACTACTGTAAAATAATTGTTACGATCAACGGGCAATCCGTTAAGTGCAAAATGATCGAGGAATTCTTCTTCAGGATTACCATTTATGACTTCATCATAAAAGCTTAGATAATCATGTTTCAGTTTCCCGATACCAACATCAAGTACAGTTGAATAAAACCGAAATAAATTGTCGATATTATTACTATCTGTCTTGTTATCCATTTTTTATTTTTTACTAAAATAATGAAACAGTCTTTAATGAAATCAAATAAATATTATACTTGAATAATCTTTTAATTGTATAATAAGTAATTGAGTAATTCAACAATTATTCCCATCTATAAGATGACTTCAAATTGGTAAAAGGGCCCTGTATATTCGATTTATCATATACAAAGCCCTTTAATTTTTCATTAAAAATCAATTCAGCCTAGTAGGTTTACGGTAGTCTTCATACTCGCTTATGTCTTCAAAAAGAGGTTTTCCGAATACAAGTCTTTCAATATGTTCATGCACCATCCCAAGTACTTCACCTGAGAATATATCTGCATCTTCCTTAGAGAGATAGAATTCTATGACTTTTGTTGGTTTACCTGAACGAAAGTGCATACTCCTGTATTTGTCATTGGTTTTGTCGATAAATTCTTCTGAACTATGAATAATAGTGATTGTTGTTATTTTTTCTGTTTCCTTTTTTAGCAATTTCATTTTATAACCTTTGATTCTTTGTGCCATTTTTTAAATAATTTGATTAAAAATAATTTCCGTATCTATTTGTTCAGTCAACCTTTATATAAGGTTTTGACTGACTGAACAGTTAGGAGGCGCTTTATTACTTTGTCTCATGTTTTTAATTTGACACAAAGCAATAATTCTTCATCGGGCAATACAATCCTAATGGTATCCCGGGACTATCCTAACGATAAATTTTGTAGTGAGGTTTGATATTGCTACTTGGAGTAATCTAACTCTATCCTAATCCCTTGTTTAGCTCTCTTTTCAACTTTCGAGCTATTTAAGTAGTCATCAATGGTTTTTTCTGAAAGAGGATTATTGTCTTTGTCGACGAAATTATTAATCAAAAATTCCTTCATTTGAGCCTTAGTAGCTTCTATAAAAGGTTTTGTAGTTGTGCCTCTTAATTTCTCCTGACCTTTCCAAAGTTCGTAAAACAATGTAGCAAGAAGATTGGTGTTTTCTACCCAACGAAGTTTGGAAGCTTTATTTATTTTACCCGATAACCCGGCTTCAGTTAACTCTTTAAATCTTAGTTCAATGTCCTTAACTAAAATCTCTAAATCATCTGCAAAAAATAAATAGCTTTTCCATTGACTTCTAATTTTATTTATCGGGAATTCTATTTTTGGCTTATTGGCGAACCAATACTTTTTCTTTTCTCCAATTGATTCCATACTCGAAATCGTGTCCCATAGTTGTCTAAAAAGCCTTTCACTTTTAAAATGAGACACAGCCTTACAATAGTTTTGATTAGTAAGAGGCAAACTCCTTAATGACATATATTCAAGGATGTTCCCATCGGCATTATCAAGGTCAGTTATAAAATCAGTAAATCCAGATACTAGGATTAAAGTTCCATCCAATAATAAATTATTGTAAAATGAGAATATGTCATTATTTTCTTGTTCAGGCATTGACATTAATTTAAGGATTCGAATATAAAAGAATCGAAGGAATGTATAGGCTTGTAATAAAATATTAGTTGCTTCTTTTTGATGAAATAGCATTTGAGCAGAGAGAACAATTACATGAAAAAGGAAACTTCTGCAAAGTGTAATAGATCGAATAGATACATTGATTAAACAAACGTTGAAATTGAAGTATCCTATTTATCTTCAGAAGAAACTAAATTTTAAAGGCGGATAAAATTTGGAGTGTTTTAATATTTCAAAGGAATTCTGATTGCATGAACACAAGTTGTTAAATGCCCACAGAACAAACTAAAATATTTACATTCTATGCCATATTCACAACTGTAGATTTATTGTTTTACGGAAGTCACAAATATTTGCGGAAGCAATGAAAGGTCAATTTGATTTTCTAATTTATCCAGCGAAGAAGAATTCTTTACAGTTCTTAATATCTCTTCATCATCTATGATGACAACTTCTAACAATGCGCCCCTATGCCATTTGGCAGATTCGTAGCTCCATCGCATAGTCATGATTTTTTTACCTTCTTTAATTAACTGATTTAAGTTATGAATGGCTACCTTTAATCCATCTGTTAATTCGTTGTTTGAGTTTCTGTGCAAAAAGACCATTGATACTCTGCCATCCTTTGTTTTCCAAACTCCGGAGATAAAAAAGTCCACAATTTTAGCCATAAAAACTTTCTTTATAATAAGCGAAAATATTGCAATCAAATCTTAGAAACACTCCAAGCTATTAAACAAACCAAAACATTACATTCTACGACGTGCAGGGGGAACAGCGAAGAACATTCTACGGAGAGATGGGTTGTTTAATTATTTATCATTTTATTCCTTTCGTATTCAATAAATATTTTATTTCCATAAATATCCTGGTTCTTAATCATTTTAAATACTTCTTCTTGAGGAATATTGGCAGGAATAAGTTGTTCAAGTTTTCTAATTGCAGAACTAGGAATTCCAAATTCGCTCAGAAGTACCATGTTTTCTCGAAGAAAATCATTTTCAATTAAGTTGGAAAAATAGGAATAATTACCAGGTCTTAAACCTTTTTCGAAACATACAAATTCTTGAATTGAATTGATTACTGAAAGCCATTTTGGAACTTTATATTCAAGCCAATGTTTTAGAACTTGAAAGCTACTTCTGATGGCTTCATCCATAATTTCGTTATCAGAAAGATTTGCATATTCAGTAAGTGATTTAAAATAGCTGAAATTATTATTTATAAGATTTAAAATACTTTGATTATACCCGTATATCTGAGTTACAGTCACTAAGCCTTTTAATGTCATTGGCCTAACAGATTCATTTGGTTTCAATAAATTATTCCAAGCTAATGCAAGAACATATTCCAATTGTGCAGTTGTAGGAAATTTGTCCCAAGCGATTAAATGATATTTACTGTTTATATCACTTCTTATTGTTTCAATTATATTTTTCTGCCCAAATACATGAACTCCATTTTGCCTTATTAGTTCTTTTTCATTTTGAGGTAAAGTTTCGATTTTCAGTGATTGTTCTTTATTGATTTCTTTAATTTCATTTAAATCAAGATTAATAAGAACTTCGTCTGATATGGGATTCTGTTCAAAGAATGGTATGTCTATTAATACTTGACTGTTTTCTGGAATTGGATTGAAATTATAAATTTTGCCAATATAGTGTACCATTAGGCGGCCTGCTCTACCTTTTATATTTGAATAATCGAAAAAGTCAATTGGGCTTTGGTTTCCCTTAGTTGAATCAAAAAAAATAATATTTTTCGCACTGGTATTAACTCCTTCAATAATTGTAGTGGTACAAAACAAATATTTTATTTTCTGCGAATTAAAGTATTCTATAATTGTCGATGTAATATGTTTCTGTAAGGCACCATCATGAATTCCTATTTCGTTTCGCAATAAGTTTATCAAGCTCCATTCAGGAGAAATATTTATTCTAATCCATTCAAGAATATCTAAATCATTATTTTGTTTAGTTATTCCTTTTCCCAAAAGATAAATTAGAAATTTATTCGACAAATACCTAACTCTCGATGGTGATGAACAATAAATTATCGATTGTTCGTGAGCTAAACTTAGTAGCAACTCAAATAAAACATTCTCCTTGTACTCTTTAAACTTTCTTGGTCTGTCAAAAAACTTCTTATGTTCACTATAAACATCAATCACTTTCGTATCAACTAAAGACGATTTTGTATTGTAAAATACAGCATTGTATTTTTCTGTGAAGCCCTCTGAAATTGAATCAATATTGGGTCCGAGCAAATAAAATTTTGGATTGAAAGTTTTTAGGATATAGTTAAATGCGTTATTTAAGGAATCTGCTCTTTCATCATCTCTTTTTGCACTTAACTTATAAAACTCATCGATTATTATTAAATCAATTTTTGGTAAGTTCTTATATTCATTAACTCTTTCTGCCGTCAATAAAAATAGATTTCCATGCTCAGTACTTGGTTCTTGTGAAGTACGAACAATAAGTTTATAATATTCGCCATATTTCATTAGCTTTCTTCTAGTTTCATCCAATAAAGCTAAAGTTGGCTGAATAACAATAATGTTCAGAAATTTTCTTGTGGCAACTATTTCTTCAATCAATAAGCTCTTTCCAAAACTCGTAGGAGCGCTTACTATGATGTTTTTATCTGAATTAATTAGTGATAATAAATATTTTTGGTCTTCGTGTAATATTTTGTCTAGGTTGTCTGATTTATGATAGGCTGTCCTTATAAGTGCGTCTGTTGAATCAATTGGCAAGTGTTCTTTCTGAATATATGGATAAAATCCAATCCCTTCGATTAGATCAGCTAATACTTGTTCAAGTTGTTCATCAAACTTTATCTTATTATCCAATATATTAACAATTAATCTTTGTGCTTTATTTTGGTCTTCAATTATTAGTTGCGAGCAGTATTTATAAATATTGAATGTAGATTCAAAATCGATCACTTCATTGTTTTCGATAAAGCTGATTATCTCTTCCATTAATTTCCTAAGGTTTGGAGTAATGATAATTTATTATGCAATGCTTTTACTAATTCAGTTTTATTTTGAACAGGAAACAAAAGAAGAATTATATTAAGATTTGCTTTTAAAGGATGGTCATTTTTCTCATCGAAATATTTTTTTAACTCAGCCATCTCAGCTAAATATTCCTCAACGAACTCTTTTTTTGTTTCATCATCATAATTTGAAAATATGCTACATTGATAAGTACATAAAAGTGGTATATTGATTGTTCCTAATCTTTCTTTCAAAGTTCTTGAATCAGTTAACAAATTGAGCCAATATTCTTTTTCTGGAATGTTATCTAGATGTTTAAGTTTTTTTGAAATAAGAATAAACTCCGAACCTAAATAATCCGTTTTGAAATGTTCCTTAACATCATTTATCAATTCTTTCACTCCCTTTTTTCCATCAGTGTAAATTTTTGACTCTCCCAACCATAATGTTTTTGTGTCTTCCTGTATGTGAACAGCATCAAATCCATGTACAGCCTGACCTAGCGAATCCTTGAAATATATCTTTGATAGGAGCGGTACAGTTCTATAAAAGTCCCGTAATAACAAATGAAGAATTAATTCGCCAAACTCTCCTCGTCTTAAATATTTGTCTTCAAGTTCATCATCTATTGCACCAATATTATCATACAAATCTTTAACCCGTTGAAAAGCATCAATTTTGTATATAGATTTCGCTGCATCAGTAAGTTTTCTGAGTGTTTCTGTATTTTCAGTATGTGTATCCTCATGAAATCCAAATGCAAATTCATGAATTACTTGAATCAGTTTCGTAACTAAAGGATTTAAGCGATATTCTTTGTTGCCGTTATCATTTAAGTCAAAGCCAACAAGAAAAGTACTCAATTCAGCATTGTTGATTTGCTGCGTTATTATTTTTTCTGAATTGAATGGTGTTGCCATAAGGTTCTAAAAAGCCTAATCAAAAAAATCAAAAACATTTAATTTAACTTAAAATGTATTTATCATTTCGATAAAATGCCTTGGTTCATGTTAACACAAAATAAATCTTTCTGTTGAATATGTTATAAAAGCTCAAATGGGCTGCCAGATAGAATCTAATATCCAAGTGAAGCTTCCTTGCTTAGGCAAACGATTTTGACTTAGAGTAGATTACGTAATAAGAGTTTCTATTACAAACATTGAGTCATTTACTTCACTGCTACTTGTGATGAAGGTTAAAAAAATGAACCAAATAGTAAAACAATTTATGAGACTTGGTGGCTAGTGGAACTAATATTAATATACTTACATTTGAAATCATATTTTAAAGTGGAATGTTGATATGGCCAGAATTAAGGTTTATAGTTATAAACGAGATAAACATGTTTTTGTAGAAATTGAAAATGTATTAGACAAAGAATACGAGCTTATCAAAGCAAATTTTCTTCGACTACTCGAAGACCAAAAACCATATAAAGCAATATCAGACGCTTTTGTTTACGCCGTAGAACTATGCCCAATGGCAAACCCCAGCGATATCTGGCAACATATAATATATAGGACTTACATTGATGAAGGTAATAATGAGCAAAGTTGGAAAAGAGCAAGTGGTCAAGGTTTTGAAGTGGCGTTTGCTAAAATCTATAATCCAAGATTTTCCGTTTATGGAATTAGGTTGGTAGTACTGTCAAAAAGCACTGCAATAAAAGCACTTAAAGAAATGATGCTTTTTGGAAAAATTGAACCTTCAAAAATGGATATTGCCATTGAAGGTAATTGTGATTTACAAGGCAATGAATGGAGAATATTCGGTGTTATTCATGGTAAAACAAGTTTAGCGGAAAGAATAAAAGATGATGCTCCCGGCAAGCAGAATAATAATGGAACATGGCTTTGTTTCTGTTGCGGTAACATTAGATTCTAAATCATTTCCACCGCCACATGGCGATGGAATTAATTATGGAGAACTCGGCGGAAGAACAATAGCCGCTGGTGTAAAAGAAAATCAACCCAAAAGAAATTATTTTGAAAAAGATGGAGATTTCACAAATGGATATTCTTATAATTTAAGAACTCCACCAAGCCCCGAGATTACTTTATCTGGAAGTCGAATTAAAACCTTGTCATTTTCTGAAAATCAGCATGATGAGTTCGTAAATGACGTTCAAACTTTTTGGCTTGCTATCAAAGCAGAAATTTGCAAAAAGATGCCGGTTACGAATGTTAGTTGATTATTTTTGGAAAACAAGGATATGTTCTTTTGCAATTCCACCTCCGTCTCCCCCCATATTTGCTATTCGTTTTTTACGAAGCTCTCTTGTATAATGATGTTTTAATTTGATTCCGAGATTAGTGAAAAAATCAACCGTTATTTGTGCATTGTCAAATTGTGTCCTAGACAGAACACGATTGCCAATTACTATAATTATATTTTTGCGCACAACTCGATTCATTTCCGATAATCCTAAATTATAATCATGATAAAAAGCAACGGCCTCTTTATAATGAGTGTCATTTCTATTTTGCACATTTGCTAATGAAAGCTCCAAAGATTCAGATTTTGGCAGTTTATTTAATTCTTTGCTTGCTCCAAGAAATAATCTTTTATGATTATTGATTTCTTCTTTAGAATAACCTAACCACTCCAACATATTTTTTGAAAATTGGAAATACCCAACACCATTTTTATCGTCCGCATATGGCGGAGAACAAATGATTGAGTGAAAAGACTCGTTTTTAAAATCCATTTTTTTAATGTCACGAATAGCGATATCTGAAGTAGCGTCTTTAGGCAAAGTAACAATTCTTTCAAAAGCTATTTTATAACGTTTAGCGAAAGTTCGAAACACATCAGGGTTGAATTTCTTTAAGTCATCTTCTCTTAATTTTCTCAATCTGACCTCACCTCTGTAGGTGAGCATCACGTCCCTAACAGTCGCTGAAAAAATTGCTTTAAAAAGATTATTTAGTTTATAGTCATGTTCTGTAATAGTATCTATAGCTGTGATAAGTGAGTGAATAAAAGGCAGGGAAGTTTTTTTAAACCAAAATCCTAATTGTGAGTGAACTTCAACTTTCTCACTTAATAAATTTTGCGAAAGCTCAATTATTTCAGTAAAGGCTTTTTGCAGTTTAGATTGTTCAATATAAGTTGTCTTAGCTTTACTAAGAATAACACTTAAGGGATTCACGTCACCGCCAGCGTTTTTTAGATTATGTAAAGTCGCTTCAAGTAAAACGCCACCACCACCACAAAATGGGTCTAGCATGTTTTCGTTGCTTGGAACGTAAGTTTCTATTAGCTTTTTTGCAAGTGGAGGATTTATAGCAGCAACATATGGATGCAAAGCATGAAGTGAATACTGTGAATCATGTCCTGCAAAAGATAAATTAGTATCATATAAATGTGGTTCGGCAACATCAAATTTCTTTATTGGAACAATTTCATCTACTTCAAAGATTTCCCTGGTTGTTGATATAGGCATAGTAAGTTATTTTTTTCTTGTTTTAGGATAGTTTATTGCTTCTTCTACCACTTTTAATGCATCGAGCCCATGCTCTTCACCTTGAATTTGATAGAGAATTTTTTCACTTAGATATTTTATTTTAAGTTCCTTAATCTTTACTTTAAAAACTTTAGAAAGAATGGGAATCATTTCTTTTGTAGGTTGTCGTTGATTTGTTTCAATTTTGCTCAAGGTAGATTGGTCTATGTCAAGATAGGCAGCTAACTTGCGCAGTGGCATATTATTACCCTCTCGAAGTTTACGTATGTAGGAGCCAAATGTTTCCTGATTCATCTTGAATTATTTTTCTTGACTATTTTGTCAAAAATATGACGCTTGAATTATCATCCGAAATTTAAGAAGAAATTTTATCAACAATGAATGAAAAAGTTACAGGTTGCAGGTTAACAAATTTGTCGTGTAAGGTAGCTGCATAAGATGTATAAAATTCAAAAGCTTAACTATTGATTCATTACATCCGCCCAGAAGATTTAAATAGCTTAAACACTGTGAACTAAGTGTAGTATGCGACGTAATAAATAAAATGCTTAACTAAATTAATATCATAAATATTTCCCTCGTATACAGGTAAAAAGTGAAACTCTAATATGACAAAAAACAGACACGATTTTACAAGAAGAACAATCGATATTTTGGGTAAAAGAGTAGCGTTTCTTTGCTCAAACCCAAACTGCAGAAAACATACGATTGGACCAAATCAAAATCCAGAAAAAGCAACAATAATTGGAATTGCAGCTCATATTACTGCAGCTTCACCCGAAGGACCAAGATATGATGTAACATTAACCGAATCTGAAAGACTTCATATTGACAATGGAATTTGGCTTTGTAGTAATTGTGCAATGCTTATTGATAAAGACGAAAACAGATATTCTGTTGCATTACTAAACTCTTGGAAAGCGGATGCTGAAAATGAAATGCTTGAGAACTTATTTGGGAAAACTAAAATCTATATTCAAAAAGTTATTCCATTCTTAGAAGCTGATTTAATTTGGAGTGATGCAAGGAGAATGAATGTCGGATATAGTAATAAAAATCCAACAATAATAGAAAATGGACAAAGAATTATGGTACTTAATATTGCGGAACGTTTACCAATTATTTACTGGGAAATAAAATGGCATTTTAAATTTACTATACATAATAATTCAAATATTCCTGCTTATAACATTGCAATAGAAAATATCGGCGAAAAGGAATTTGCTTCAATGACAAAGCTTAATACATTAAACAATTTACCTCCTTTTAAAAGTGTTGACTTAGAAGCAGACTACTATCATCATGTGGAAGGAGTCCATACAGTTGCCGATGATATATTGAAACAAAAAATTCCCAAAGAATTAAATGGACTTAAATTAAGAATAACATACTATGATGATGAACGAAATAATCATTCAACCATCGTAGAAATAAAAAATAATAACGTTTTAAACTATAAAGAATAAAAACTACTACCAGCAAAAGTTTGCCATGTAAACAGTTACGAGAGAGTTCGAACAATGAGGTTACAATTAATTTACATCCCACCAACAAATATTAATTTTAATTCTTTAAGGGTTTAGGGTTGAAAATTTGCCTTTGCTTTTACATGGGCTCTTTAAATTATAAATAGGTGTATGATAAATATAGTAAGCAATTATAAACCCCAGTATAAAACTAAGAATCGAAAACACTGCGACTAAATTCCGTTTACTTAAATACAATTTACGATAATGCTCTGCTCTTTCAAAGTCTGTTAGTTTATCTTCGATAAAAATATAATTAGTACGGCTTGTTCTTTGGGTTGTCTTTCCAGTTATAAGGTGGGTGTTCAATATCATCTATATGCCGTTGAATTTGTCCAATGATTGATATAGCTAAGTCTAAATTATTAGCATCAAAGTTTATCGCCTGAAACTTTATTTTCTTCTTACTGTTTAATCTTCTTAATGCTGGCCTGTCTGATATTATTTCAATTTGCTTTTTCTTGCCAGTAACTAGAAACTTTTCCGATAAATCTGTAATCAGCACTTGTTCAACCTTTGCTTTATACTGTTTGCTATAGTAAAGAAATATTATTTCAAAAGGTTCAAGTTTGCAATCCATATTGCAATACTAACAAATTTAGTATTAATAACAATTTTCAATTAGTTTTTTATATATGCTGAGTCTAATGTTCAAAAGAAGCAAGTACTGGATTAATCAATAGCCACTGTTCACTTTCAATTGTCCAATTATAAATTATGCTGCTCAATTGCTTGGCCAATCTGATTAACTAATTCATCATTCATTGGTATAACATCATCTTCCATTTTCCAGTTGCCTTCATCATCAAGATTAAGTGTAAACATATATTCACAAGCAGTAGATATTCTAAACTTGAACGAGTTATTACTCCCAGTAACAGATTCAACTTTATAAACTTCAGTATTTACATGAATCTCAAAATTATCCTCTATATAGATTCCCATAATTAAAATTAATATTTTGCCGAATCATAAATTCTTTGGGTATTCAAACATTATTCGCATTTTAAATTTATCCGGTCTTAAAGACGATTAAAATAGAATTGAATTCGATATTGTAAGTGTAGCAATAAAAACTTCTTTCACAAGCTTGCCTGTGTTACTAACATTTGACTACAAAGATTTGTATGTTACTTTCGATAAATGCCAGACCAGTTCAATATTCCTGTAATGTACAATAATGAAGAAAAAAGTTATTTGGTAACACTAATTCGTGTCTCGTATTCATATCAACTGCATATTGAGATCGATGATCAAAGTCTTGTTTTTGAACCCGATGATATTGGTCAGTTTCGAATGATTAGAATGCAATGGCAGAATGAAAGTGATTTAAAAAAAATAGAGGCTCGATTAATTCAAACATTGATTGAAACGTTGAATAAAATCTATTGCTAATTCTACTTCACATTGTTCACTTACTTCACTGTTATTTCTTCGTGATGGAAGTGTAGTAAGTGTACATGGAAACAAAACAATTTAAAGTCACACATCACTTATTAGACAGTTTAAAATTGCCATTTTAAAAAATATTCTTTTATCTCTTTCACCAAGAAATGACAAACAATAAAAGATCGGATTGTCTGAACGACAATTGAATTTGTATAAGGTTAATGCGTTGACTTTCATATATCATTTTTTAGAAATCGTAGCATAATATCATAAATTAGCGTGTTGGTGGCAATGGCGACACGACCCTCAAAAAGTCTAACATTCATATAAACCTTAATGAAGAAAATATACATTACAATTGCGATTTGTAGCTTGATTGCTTGTAAGCATTCAACTGAAGACCGAATAAAATCTGCTGTAGAAAAACTTGAAAGAAATGAGCACTCTAATCTTGAATACTTAAAAATTGACAGTATCAATTACTCTCTCGGAACTTTAATGAAATACTATTCGAATTTAGCAAAAATGGAAAGCAGCTATATAATAGAAGAAAAAAACATTAGAGCAGACGTTTTTGAAACCTTAGATGCTTCATCTGTAGTTAAGATGTTAGACGAGTCAATGCTTCCAAGTGCCTCTCTCATTGTAAAAACATCTCACGACATACTTCTTGCGCAAGAAAGATATGATTATCTCATGTCAATTGCAGAATATTCGGACACTTCAATCAAAGTTTATAATGTGACTTACAGATTAAATTATAAAACTTCTGACAATAGTCATGAGAGCAATGAAAAGGCTTTCCTAGACGCTAATACTTTAAAGCCTGTAAGGATTGATATTGACAGCATATATAAAAAAGCTAATTCCAAAAAGCTGGTTTACGACACTACAAAAGAAAAAAATGCTTTAATTCAAACTTATAATTTTGAGAGACAAGCAAACAACTTAGAAACCGAATTACGTTTGCAAATTGCAAGCGGTGTTAATTATGGTGTAGTATTGGATTACAGAGTAAGAATTGCGAAATTAAGAGAACAAGCTGCTTATAATAAAGTAAAATATTATTGGCTATATACTTAAACTTTATAATGACAAGCCACATGCCACCAACATCAGGTTTGGCAAAATACGGGCTTGCCCTTATTATCATCGGCATTTGTAATTCTGTTGTGTGTTGGTTCGGGGCTGGACATTTACTATTTAGCTTTTTGTTGTTATCTTCATCAAAA
>JBDUBY010000258.1:0-8957 GCA_040003735.1 Parafilimonas sp. | reverse complement strand
TTATTAATTATGGCTTGCGCTTTTGCAGGTTATGATTTGGTAATGGAAGCTTATAAAAAAGCAATTAAAGATAAATACCGCTTCTTCAGTTATGGCGATGCAATGCTGATTATATAAAATTAAGCGTTACTGGTACAGTTGAACAACAACTGTATAAATGTGCTTGTTGCCATTTTTATCTTTTGCAGTTATAGTAATTTCTTTCTGATAACTATCTTTTGAAGCATCAGTTTCTGTAATATTTATAGAATCACCGCTTGCTGCCAGCATATTTTCAAGCTGCTTAAAGTTTTGATATGAGATTGCTTTTCTTAAAACATCCGGCGTAATTACTACCTGTGAGTTAAGTGCTGCTTTTACTTGTGAGAGACTGCTGTTAACTGTATCGGATTGTTGCTTCACATCAAACAAATAATTTTGTTTCGGTTCAGGAATATTTTCCTGTGCCTCATTAATCCGGTATATGCTTTGACCTTTTTCGAATGCAACTTTCTCAGAATTGATATTGCTTTCTTTAACGGTATTTTTTGCTTTCGCAACTTCTGTTGGTTTAAGTGAAACAGAGCTTTTATCAGCTTCAGTATTAGATTTTATTTTTTGACTTTCAGTTGATTTTTGTGCAATAGCTGTAATTTTTTGTTTCACAGGTTTTGTCTCAATTAAAACCAACAATACAGCTACAAATAATAAACTTAAAAAGCTAAATAAAACAGACTGAAAATTGTATGAGATTTTATTATTGGAGTTATGCAAAAGGCGCTTTATTCTTGTTAGTAGTACACTTTCTTTTTTACCGGTGAATTGCATTGATAAAACCGGCAAAGCTTTAAGCCGGCCAAGTTTAAATAAAGCCTCAGCGTAATGCTGGGAATTATACCTGAATTGAAGTACCCAATCATCGCAGCTATTTTCTCTTTCCCGTTCAATAATTTCGCTAAGCATTGAAGAAAAAATATTGAAAAAGAAAAATTTCTCAACAACACTTTGCAATATGAACAGCAAATAATCAGCACGCTTTATATGTGCAAGCTCATGCAAAATCACTGCTTCCATTTGTTCTGTAGTAAGTTGATTGATTGCTGCAAACGGAATTAAAATAACAGGCTTTAAAAAACCAATCGTAAGCGGGCAAACAATTTTTCCGGACAAATAAATACTTACTTTTTTCTTTAACGAAAACAATTGAGACATCTCTTGAACAAATATTCGTTTATCAGCAGATATCTTTTTTAGATCATAACTTTTTAAGCTTTTGGTGTGCTTATAAGTAAATGCAAGCCTTATCAATTTAAACAAAACAATACCTAAATAAATTATTGCGATGTAAAGCATTAAAGCGGTAATCACAGCATTAATATTCAATAAAAACTTTTCAGAAGTTTCGTTTGCAATAATGCTTGTACCTGAGTTATAAATATGAATGCAATTGTAAACGAAAACACTAAAGCCGCTTATTTGTGCAACAAAAGCAATATGAAATTTTTGGGAAGAAGAAAGCCTGAACAACTTAAACAGTGTAATTGTTGCAAGCCAAAGCAATGCCATTTGCCAAATGCTCGCTATGAGACTTTGTGATAAGGCCTGCAAAAAATCTGACTGTAAAAATTCTTTCACGTCACTTATTTTTTATAGCTGTCAAGTAATTGCTGTATTTCGTCAAGTTCCTGTTTACTTGGCGTATGTGAACCCAAAGCCTGCATTACCAATTGTGAATGAGAGCCACTGAATACGGCCACTACCATTTTATCTACCAATTGTTTTTGCGTTTTTTCCCTGGTAACATTTGCCTGGTAAACATGTGTACGGTTTGTATCATCGCGCAGAACCAATCCTTTCTCAAACATTATTTGCATAAGCTTTAAGGTAGTTGTATAACCGCAATCTTTTGTTTGCATTAATTCTTCATGCACGTCCCGTACAGTTGCTTCTTCTTTTTCCCACAATACCCGTAGAATCTCCAGTTCACTGTCAGTGGGTTTTAAGATTTTTGTTGTACTTACCATAAGATCAATAAAATTTATAGCAATATACGATTGTGTTCGTAAAAAGAAAGTTAATAGAAAATTTTTTTGAATAATTTGTCTTGTAGCTTGAAAAAATTCACAGGTAGCGGAATTATATTATTGTTGAAATACTCCAAAAATATTTCCGGCAGGATCGCTGAACCTTGCAGTAATTTCAGGAAGATCCATTCCAACAGGTGTAACAATTTTCCCACCATTTTCAGTTACAAGTTTAAGTGTAGTATAAACATCATTCACCATGATATAAACTAATAAACCAACTTCTGCGGCAGGCTTGCGGTAAAGTTTAAAAGCCCCGCTTACTTCATTCACTGTATCATCAAATGCCGTACTGCCATCATTTCGTTTTCTTATATTCCATTTAAAAACTTCTTTATAAAAATTTGCAGAAACAGAAATATCAAATGCTGGAATTTCTACATAACAAATTTTGCCATTATCTAAAGTAGGGTGCTGATTATCCATGAACTTTTATTTACGATATAAATTTAGTCAAATCGCATTAAATTAATTTTAATTATGTTGAACATCAAACGTAAATAACCAGTCATGTTTCGTATCTTGCACTCATATTAAAAGTAATGAAATTCCTTTCCGATAATTTAGATCTCCTTAACCACTAACTCTACTGGTTTTACCAGCTTCAACTCTCCATTTTTACTTTCACTTTTTAATTTAATTATATGCTTACTCATACTTTGTCTGAAAGGACGCAATATTATTTACAGCTCGAAGAAAATTTTGGCGCTCATAATTATCACCCGTTACCTGTTGTACTCGAAAAAGGTAAAGGCGTTTTTGTTTGGGATATTGATGGAAAAAAATATTATGATTTTTTAAGCGGTTATTCAGCAGTTAACCAGGGTCATTGTCATCCGCGAATTATAGATGCGTTAGTTGAACAATCAAAAAAACTCACGCTTACTTCACGTGCATTTCATAACAATCTTTTAGGCGAGTACGAAAAATTTGCGACTGAAGTTTTTGGTTATGATAAACTTTTGCCGATGAATACCGGCGTTGAAGCAGTTGAAACTGCAATCAAACTTTGCCGGCGTTGGGGTTATAACAATAAACACATTAAAGATGGTGAAGCAAAAATGATTGTTTGTGAAAATAATTTTCATGGCAGAACAACAACCGTAATTTCTTTTAGTACAGATCCCGATTCAAACAAAAATTTTGGCCCTTTTACACCGGGCTTTATAATCATTCCATATAACGATATAAATGCTTTGCAAAAAGCATTGGAAGATAAAAATGTTGCTGGCTTTTTAGTTGAACCAATACAAGGTGAAGCTGGCGTTGTTGTACCTGATGATGGTTATCTTTCTAAAGCAAAACAATTATGCGATGCATACAATGTTTTATTTATTGCAGATGAAATTCAAACGGGTTTGGGGCGTACAGGAAAGATGCTTGCCTGCGATCATGAAAATGTAAAACCAGATATTTTGATCCTGGGTAAAGCATTAAGCGGTGGCGTGCTTCCTGTTTCTGCTGTACTTGCTGACGATGAAATTATGATGAACATTAAACCAGGCGAGCATGGTTCAACGTATGGTGGAAACCCGTTGGCTTGTGCTGTTGCAATTGAATCTTTAAAAGTTTTGAAAGAAGAAAATATGGTTGATAATGCAGCAGCAATGGGAAAATTATTTCGTGAAGAATTACAAAAAATCGATTCCCGATTTATATCTCTAATAAGAGGAAAAGGTTTGCTTAATGCAATTGTAATTGATCATACCAATAAAGATGCGGCGTGGGAACTTTGCATTGAATTAAAAGAAAATGGCCTGATCGCAAAACCGACACACGGAGATAAAATTCGTTTTGCACCACCTTTACTTATTACTAAACAGCAAATACTGGAATGTGTTGATATTATCAGCGATTCACTGAATGTTTTAGCATAGATTTATTGCATTATATCATCTTTAATAATTACCAAAATGAAATTAACAAAACTGCTTTTTTGCTTAATATTTTTTTGCAGCTCAAATAGTTTGCATGCACAGGTTTCACCTTTTGATACAACAATATATGGCCGCAATGATGCAGCCGGCCATTGGCTTAGTACAAGAGGATTTAAAATGTATTATGAAATATATGGCCAGGGCGAACCTCTGCTGATTATACACGGTAATGGTGGCTCAATAAATAATTTTCTATACCAGATTCCTGAGTTTTCAAAAAGCTATAAAGTTATATTGGCAGATAGTCGTGCCCAGGGAAAATCAGTTGATAAAAGCGATTCTTTAAGTTATGAAATGATGACAGATGATTTGAATGCATTACTTGATTCTTTACATCTTGATTCATGTTATGTAATTGGCTGGAGTGATGGAGGTGTTAACGGATTATTGCTTGCAATTCGCCATCCTGATAAAGTAAAAAAGCTTGCTGTAACCGGCGCTAATCTTTGGCCGGATACTTCTGCTATTGATCCATTTGTATATAACTGGGCTATGAATTTTAATAAGCAGTTAGCAAGTCAGCCTGAAACTGATTCAATAAAAAATCAACGCAAGCTGGCACATTTACTTTCTTATGAGCCGCATATTACGTTGGCACAATTGCATACAATAAAATGTCCAACCTTGGTAATTGGCGGCGATCATGATGTAATACTTCCGCAACATACAATGCTTATTGCACAGAATATTTCTAAGTCTTATTTATGGATCATTCCAAACTCAGGCCATTCAACTCCCATTTTTAAGAAAGACCAGTTTAATAAAGTGGTGGATGATTTTTTTAAAACGCCTTACAGAAATATCACAGAATTTGGAAGGTTTGAATGATGGCGGCTTATAAAAATTTATAATGAAGAATGCCTGATGCTTTCACTCATCATTTCATAAATGTTTTTAAGTCCAGGAAAATTATTTAGTAATTGCAAATGCTTTTGCATTGTTGCTTTATCACCTCTTATTGCAGGTCCGGTTTGCATTGATGATGGTTCATGATAACGTAAACGATTTACAGTTTCTTCAATCAATGGAAATAAAAAATTAAAATCAATTTTGTTATTCTTGCAATAATCTTTTGTGAGCGTAAATAAATGATTAGTAAAATTTGAAACAATCACAGCAGATAAATGATATTTTAAGCGTGTTTCATCATCAGCTATAAAAACAGATTTTGAAATTGAAGAAGCAAGACTGAGAATATTTTTCTTTGTAAAATCATTATTGCCATCAACAAGAAAAGGAATAACAGGAGTGTAGTTTATTTCTTTGCGAAGCGATTGTAAAGGGTATAGTATTCCATAATTGTCCGAAACATTTTTCAATACATTCATTGCAACACTTCCTGTAGTGTGAACAACAATTTTTTCATCCAGTTTTAAATTTTTGGCTACTTCTATAACTGCATCATCTTTCACTGCAATTATATATACATCGCTATTCTTCTCAATTTTATTTAATTCAGTGCATGCTTTTGTATGTAAGGTTTCAGCAAGCTGTTGTACTTCAATTTTATTTCTGCCAATTATTTCATTTATTGAATGATTGTTTTCAACAAACATTTTTCCTAACACAGTTGCTGTATTTCCGGAACCGATTATGCTTATAATCATTTTAAAAATAGTTTATTGATGAGCGCTGATAAAACGCATGTTACAAATTGGGCTTAAAAATTGTGTGTTTTTTACAATACAAACTACAAATTATGAAAGCCGCACAAGTTATTGCTGCAATAATTCTTCTTACTTTTTTTTCGCAATACAAAGTAAATGCTCAACTGCCGCATATTTCAATATATGCGCATGCTTTATATGCAACACCGCTTGATAACAGCAGCGAAAGTTTGTACAATGGTGGGATAGGAGCTGTTGGCGGTGTTCTGCTCGGGAAGAAAAATACAAGGTTTAATGCTTCTGTTGGTTATTCTCATTTTTTTTCTGATCATGTAAATCCATTGGGTGATGAAACATATATTCCTTTCAAAATTGGTATTCGCCAATACATTCCTTTTTCGCTGCATTTTCTTTTTGTTCAGGGTGATTTGGGAGCGGGTTATGTAAGCAATAAAAATACAGATGGAAGTGACAGCCGTTTTGCTTTTGATTTTGGCGCAGGTGTAAAATTTACAGGTGTTGAAGCCGCTTTAATATGGGATAATTTTCATGAAAAAGATCCTTCAAGAATGTCTTCATGGTTAACAATACAAGCAGGATTTAATTTGGGTTTTTAATAAAATCATATTCATAAACCTAACACATCCTGCATAGAAAAAATTCCTTTTTTATCAGCGATAAATTTTGCAGCTAACAAAGCGCCACTTGCAAAACCTTTGCGGTTATAAGCAGAATGTGTTATCTCAATAAAATCGGTTTCAGAATTATATTTTATAGAATGAATGCCGGGTACATCGCCTGTTCGTTTGCTTATAATGTCAAGCTGCGAAGCATCATTAGATTTATTATTGATCCAGTTTTTTTTTGTTTTGATTTTTTCTAAAATTTGTTCTGCTAATGTAATTGCCGTTCCGCTTGGCGCATCTTTTTTTTGTGTATGATGTACTTCTTCAATCGTTACATTATATTCATTATGTGTGCTCATTAAAGTTGCGAGATACTTATTCAAAGCAAAAAATAAATTAACGCCAATACTGAAATTGCTTGCATATAAAAAAGCGCCTTGTTGTTTATTGCAATAATCTTTTACATCAGCCAAATCTTTAAGCCAACCAGTTGTTCCGCAAACAACCGGAACGTTTGCATCAAAACATTTTTTTATATTATTTACAGCAGTTTGTGGATTCGAAAATTCAATTGCAACATCTGCGTTTTTTAGATTATCAATTGTAAATTGATCCTGATTTGCAGAAGTAATTTTTAAAATAACTTCTTCTTTATCAGCAATGGCAATTTCTTCAATTGCTTTACCCATTTTTCCATAACCTATCAATGCAATTTTCATATTGTTGATGATTTCAAACTTGCAATAATATAAAAATCTAACCTTAAATCAGAAAGAAGATGGCAATGTTTTGGGTTGCCTGTTTTTAAAACTAAACGCAAGTGAAAGCGCGGGAGATTTTGTATCAAGATTATAATCAGGCGCAACATGCAAACTTAAATCTCGGCTAACATCGAAATCTTTTAAGTTTCCAAACACAGTTGCATCAACAACATTTAAACCCCAAACAAGTAAGAAAAACAGAACAGAATAATCCCTATCTTTTCTAAAAGAATTTCTATAATACTGTAATGTTTGCGGAGAAAGTCCTTTTAATTTAGGATCAATCTTAGACTGATCGAGACTATCAACCAAAATTGTATAAGCTTGTTTGGTTTTTTGATACCATTTATTGTTATAAATAAATAAACTTCCAGGCACTGCAAGCGCACCATATACAATTGGAATTTTCCAGTATTCACGGTTATATGCCTGGCCCCAACCGGGAATTATTGCAGAACGTAAAGTGGCTTTGCGTGCATCATGCTTTTTTATAATAGTAGAATCTTTTTTTGCCAATGCAACCGAAGCACTGTCTTTTTTGGGCTTAAGTGTGTCAAGCAAAATTTCTTTGCCATTATTCACTTTTGTTGCACTATCTGTTTTAATAAGTTTGGATGTACTGTCTGCTTGTGCGTTCAATTTCAAACAAACAACAGAAGAGAAAAGAATTAATATGAAGCAAAAAATAACACGCATGTTTAATCAGTCTGTACATGCATTAATTCAAGAATTTTATTCAATTCATCCTGCGAATAATATTCAATGGTAATATTGCCTTTACCATTTGAATTATGCGTGAGCATAACTTTTGTTGAAAAATATGAAGCTAAATTATCTTCTATACGTTTGTAAGCTGCGTTAAGATTTGTTTTTGTTGAAGATTTAACAGCAGGTGCGGGATTGCGGTATAACTTTCTTACAAGCTCTTCAGTTTGCCTTACACTTAACTGTTTATTTTTTATTTCATGAAAAAGAAATATCTGTTTATCAATCGTATCAATATTTATAATGGCTCTTGCGTGGCCCATACTTAATTCGCCATTACGTACTGCAACCTGTATATCCGGAGGCAATTTTAAAAGACGAATATAATTTGTAACGGTGCTTCTTTCTTTGCCCATTCTTTCAGCAACCTGTTCCTGGGTATAATTTAATTCATCCATCATACGCTTATAACTCAAACCAATTTCAATGGCATTTAAATCTTCACGCTGCAAATTTTCAAGCAATGCAAGTTCAAGCAATTCCCTATCGTTGCTTTGACGAACATAAGCAGGCACATCTTTTAAACCAGCAATCTTTGCTGCACGCAATCTTCTTTCGCCCGCAACCAGTTGATATTTTCCTTCACTAATTTTAGAAACCGTTAATGGCTGAACAAGATCAAATTGTTTTAAAGAAGATGCAAGCTCATTTAAAGCTGCTTCATTAAAATCTTTGCGTGGGTTTTTGGGGTTTGCCTGTATTTGATTAAGAGGAATACGTAAAATATTTGTTGCAGCTTCAACAACATCTGTTTTTAAACTTCCACTTGTGGTTTTTAAATCAGAATCTATACTCTGCAATAAAGAACGAATCCCTTTGCCTAATGTCTCCTTATTTTGTTTGGGTAAAGCCATTTGATTTTTAATGTTTAATGTTGGAAAGTTTAAGTTTTTGCGAACATTAAACTATTCGATAATTCTTTCTTCATTTTTCATCTTTGTCATATCATTTTTCTGCAACACTTCTTTTGCAAGATTCAAATAATTTACAGAGCCTTTACAATCTGAATCATACAACACTACAGGTTTACCAACACTTGGCGCTTCGGCTAATTTACTGTTGCGATGAATGATTGTGCTAAAAACCATGTCTTCAAAATGACGGCGCACTTCATTAACTACCTGGTTGCTTAACCGCAATCTGCCATCATACATCGTCATTAAAATACCTTCAATTTGCAATTCTGTATTTAAACGGC
>JBDUBY010000169.1:0-29108 GCA_040003735.1 Parafilimonas sp. | reverse complement strand
TCATCCATAAAACCATAACGTGTTTCGTTGATGCCCATATAAAAAGGCATGTATGTATGTGCAATTTCATGTTCAGCAACAAAGCGCGAAAACAAAGTATCACTATATGTTTCATCATTCGCCATCATCGGATACTCCATACCTGCGTAACCATGGAATACCGTAGTTTTTTCATATGGATAAGGAACTCCCGGCCAGTTATGTGAAAGCCAATCCAACGAATGTCTTGCATATTGCGCTACATGATGATAATCTGCAGCCGTATCATTATAACAGGCAAAAGCGCCAGCTCTTCTTCCGGTTTTATCATCAACCACAACACTGCATCCATCCCATACAAAATGATCGCTTAAACCAAAAGCCATATCAGGAATATTATTAGCAATAAACCGCCAGCTATTAACTGCATTTTGCGTGGTTACATTTTTTGCGGTAAGGTTTTGTGGTGTAATAATGTTGATTGTTGCATCTGAAGTAAATGACTGATTATAACGTTTTAAAATTTCAGGTTGCAATAATTTTTCAGGTTGCTGCAAAGTGCCTGTTCCAACAACAATATAATTTTTAGGAACATTTATCGTAACATCATAATCATTAAAATCACTATAAAATTCATGGCTATCCATAAACTGCATTCTGTCCCAACCATTATAATCATCAAACACAGCAACACGCGGATAGAAATAAGCGAGATAATAAGTTGTTGAATCAATCATGCCTTCGCGATTGCTTTGCTTTGATATTTCATAATGCCAACTAAATGCAAGATGAACAGAATCGTGTGGCACTAATGGTTGCGGAAGACGTAATACATAATTTGTAAAAGAATTCGAACCTCTTCTGGTGTCAACCGGAGTTCCGTTTACAGTAATTGCATCTATATGTACGCCTGAAGTAAGATAATCTTCCTCCGCAGCAAATTCTCTGGGTGCTCCCGGTTTATGAATATTGATAAAAAGTTTTATTGAAGGATTGCGTATTGTATCAGCGCTATTATTAAAATAAGTTATCGTTTCGTTGCCTTTAATATTTCTATCCGGCGGCATTGCATCTATATTAATATTATAGCGTGCATGATTTTGCCAGTAATTCTTGCCTGGATTTCCATCCCTGCTTCTCGTGTTTTTATTATAAGCCTGCTGAACGTCTCTTGGAATAAATAAGTCCTGTGCAAATAGAGAATTGGAAGTGATAATAATCACTAAAAAAAACAGTAACCGCTTCATGTGCAAAGTAATTTGTTAGGCGATGAAGATAGTTACTACTTACAAATTGCTTTACCTGATTTTATATAAACGGCAATAAAAAACCCCGTGTAAATACACGGGGTTTTAACCAAAACCAACTGCTACGAAAAAAAAATTACTGAATGCTAATTTCTTTTGGCAATGCTTTTACTTCTTCTTTTTTAGGAAGATAAAGCTTCAATACACCATCTTCATATTTTGCCTGGATAGATTCTATATTAATTACATCATCTACACGAAAGCTGCGTTTAAAGCTTGTGAAATTAAATTCACGGCGATGTGTTTTGTAATCACTGTTTTCGCTTTCAGCTTTCTTTTCATAGCTTATTGTAAGCAAGCCTTTATCAAGGTTTACTTTAAAATCTTCTTTCTTTAAACCCGGAGCAAGTAATTCAAGATGAAAACCTTCACTGTTTTCATGAATATTTACCGGTGGTACATTCCATCCATTTTCTTTACCCCATGCTGCAGGCAGGTTGCTGAAAATGTCTTCGAACAAGTTGTCGAATGTTCTGTAGTTACGTTTAGCTAAAGTTGTCATACTATTTAATTTTTATTTTAATAATGATTTCGGCATTACTTGTTCAAAGCATGTACCATCGGTTTTTTACTGAAAAAAATACAGGAATCAGTTAAACAATCGTGTCAAAAAATGCTTTTATGTTACCAAACGGTGACACATTGACCTTAACAAGTGTTATTTAAACGAATCATTTACACATCAGGTTTATTCTTTTAGTATCATTGCACGTTTTAAAACACAAGAATGTATCCTAATTTATATTATTTATTTAAAGATATTTTTGGGTGGAGCCTGCCTGCTTTAAAAATTTTTAACACGTTTGGCTGTTGTGTTGCTATTTCTTTTTTAGTGAGTGCATGGCTATTGGTTAAAGAATTAAAGCGCAAACAGGCTGCAGGATATTTTACTTATAAAGAAGTAGATATTGTTGTTGGAAAACCAGCTGGTATTGTTGAATTATTAATAAATTTTTTTCTTGGATTTGTTTTAGGATACAAGATTTTAGCACTGTTTATTATTAAAGGTGCACTGAACGATCCGCAGGGATTTATTTTTTCTTCTGCCGGAAGTTTTCCTGCAGGTATATTATTAGGTTTATTTTTTGCCGGCTTAAAATGGTGGGAAAAAAACAAATCAAAGCTAGCAAATCCTGAAAAAAGAAGCATCCGTATCTGGCCAAGCGATCGTGTTGGAGATATTACAATCATCGCCGCAATATTTGGTTTTGCTGGTGCAAAAATTTTCGACAATTTAGAGAACTGGGATAGGTTTATACAAGATCCCATCGGCAATTTATTTTCACCAAGCGGACTAACATTTTATGGTGGCTTAATAGTGGCTTCACTTGCCCTTTTATATTACTTCAGAAAAAATAAAATCAGTTTTATAAATGTTGCAGATGCATGTGCACCAGGTTTAATGTTTGCCTATGGTTGGGGAAGAATGGGCTGCCAGGTTGCCGGCGATGGCGATTGGGGAATTGTAAATAATGCATTTGTAAGCAACGCAGATGGAACTGTACAACTCGCTAATTCAAGTGGCGCTTTTTACAGAACACTTACAGAAAACGCAAATTATTATGCCGCTCAATTTGGCGCAATTGATAAAGTACAACATGCTTCTGTACGGCCTTTTTGGGGTTTACCAAACTGGCTATTTGCTTACACTTATCCGCACAATGTAAACAATGAAGGCATTCCCTTATTCGGATGCACGTGGGATAATTATTGCAATCATTTACCTATTCCTGTATTCCCGACTCCTATTTATGAAATTATTACTTGCCTATTATTATTTTTCTTTCTTTGGTCAATAAGAAAAAAGATGGTAACGCCGGGAAGGATGTTTGCAGTGTATCTTTTTATAAACGGAATAGAAAGATTTTTGGTTGAACATATTCGCGTAAATACACAATATCACTTCCTGGGAATTAATCCAACGCAAGCTGAAATTATATCGCTTGGTTTAATCGTTGCCGGTGTTGTTTTATATGTGCTTGCACCCAGGCTTAAAGTTTCAAAAGCATTTTATAAACGGCGCTCTGCAGTAGCAACTTAAAATATTTTTTCTATCTCTACCGCTTTACATTGAGTTGCCAATTTATCGATTGTGTTTTTTTCATCATTGATATCAAGCAATGTTGCAATTTTTGTTAATAGTTTTTCTTCTTCTATTGATAATTGCTGATCGCTCAAACACAGGTCAACACAATAAGAATACAATGCAAGGTTTTGAACAGGATGTATCATTTTAAAGATATACGCGAGGTATTCATCTTCATCTGTAACAGAAGTTTTATAAGATTGATAATGCAACAATTCTTCTTTAAAATTTAAATCACGATGAATTTGCAGATCAACAAATTTTTGAGAAACCGAATCAATTTCATCTTTTGAAAAATTTCCATCTTTAAAACAACAATGCAAAAACAAATGGCATATAGCCTCATCCTGTGATGTAATATAATCCTGGAACATATAAATTCTTTTACAGAATTTAATCAAGTTTAATGCCGATAAAAATTGTTAGAATATTTTTATGTTACCAGCAACAGTATTGCATGGCATCACGGTTGCGTCGCATCACTGCATCTTTGGTACACTTTGCAACAATACACCCGTCCATCAAGGTTGATTTTTAAAATATGCTTTATAAACAAAATTATTTTAGTAACAGGTTTACTGCAATACCAATAATAATAGATGAAGCAAAACTCATTAGTGTTCCAATTAAAACATATTCTGCTTCTTTACGCATATTCTCACCTTTAATATCATTAAACCGCAAAATTGATTTTGCTGCTATTAAAAAACCTATTCCTTCAAAATGATTATTTATAACAAATGTGAGCACCAGTATTCTTTCAAAAACACCAATCCATTTTCCTGCTTCGCTTAAACTTGTTGAAGAACGTTCTGTATCTTTTTCAATATCTTTTCTCCATCGTTGCGTTGCATATCCAAGTAAATATGCTAATGGAAAAATGGTAAAAAGATATGCGATTGCTATCAGCCAAAAGTTATAATTTATAAGAAGTTTTGTAAAAATTATATTAACCCAGTTAAAAGATTGATAGAAGATCATCCATACAATAACTAAAACAAGTATATGCAGAACCTGATCAATAGTAAATGTAATTGCATTTTCTTTTTGATATAATTTCCACAAATCAATAATATAATGTGTTACAAATATTATTACCGGAATTATCCAAAGCGATTTATCAGGCAAAAACAAATAAACCAAAGCTGCCTGTATTAAACAGTGCACATATAAAAACCATGAAGCTGCTTTGCGCTTTCTTTTTTGCTGCACCAGATTTTTTGATTGTAAAACAAAATCAGCGAATAAATGTGCAGCAATCCATTGAAGAAGTGTCAACATATTATAAATATATTAAACTGCTGTAATTGTTTCAAATCTTTGCAGCATTCTGTTTATAACAACCCAGCCTGCAGCCTGCAAACGCTGGTGTACGGATGGCTGCGAAATATGCAATGCTTTCGCAATTTCTTCCTGCCTGGCATTTTGCAACTGGAGATACAAAGCCTCTGCCTGTGCATTGCTTAACCGTTCCATCAAAAAATTTAATGATGCACTATGCACTTTCCATTCTTCATTAAATATAATATCTGCAGATGCAACGCTGATAATTTCATTCCTTTTCTTTAATTCGTCAATGTTTTCACCTGAAAACCTGAATGCAGTACCATCAGAAGTAACAATATTATTACTGCTGAAACTTATATCACCTACGCCAATTGATTGCCTTATTTTAAAATCTTCTGCTGCTAAAAAACAATATAAAGATAAAGCTGTACGCAACCCTGCAGTTCGATTTTTGGTAAGAATGCATTGGATGCTATCACCGCGAAATTGCTCAGCTTTAAAATCGGGAAAATCAGTTGTAATTTTTTTTATGAATACAGTGATGCGGTTTTGCAGCTTCTTTCTTTTTACAGGTGTAAGTTTTGAAGAAGCAATTATATCACCTGTAATCACGATGGCATTAACAGTTTTAGCCATAAACATATGTTTTTACAAATATAGTATTATAACACTATATTTATATTTTATAGTACTGTAATACTATAATTGCAAAATATAGTATTTAAACACTATAATGGATTTACTGGTAATTTTCTTTGATCTTGTATAAGCCTGAACATTTGCAAAAACACTGCAATTAATATTAAGCCGAAGCCTAAAAAGAAGTAATGACTTAAAGTTGTGTTCTCATGATAAATAATAAAAGCAAGGATGATACCATATACAGGTTCTAATGTAAGAGTAAGATTTGCGGTAAATGCACTAACTTTTTTTAATGCATTTATATACAGCATAAATGTGAATATGGTGCAACACCAGCTTAAAATTATCAGCCATAGCCAATCAACATGCTGCGGTATGTTTAGTGTTGTTGGAAACAAATAATTATAAAAAGGCATTAAAATACTTAGGCCTAAAAACCCTCCTGTTAGCTGGTATAAAGTAATAGTTTCAGGTGCGTAGCCATCAATAAGTTTTTTATTCATTACTGACACCAGTACTGTTAATACAGCCGAGATCAACCCAACATAAATACCAGTTGAAAAAGATAAATTGGTTGCATAAATAAGTGCAATGCCTGCAAGCGCAAACACACCTAAAACAAGCTCGTACATGTTTATTCTTCGCCTGAAAAATAATGGTTCAATAACCGCACTTAATAATCCCGTAGTACTTAAACATGTTAAGGCAATGGAAACATTTGCATATTTAATGCTTCCGTAAAATGTAAGCCAGTGAAGTGAGAGTACTGTACCAACAGCAGCAATCTTTAGAAAACCTTTAAATGAAACTTTGCGGATGCATTTCAAAAAATAAAACAATATCCATAAACTTATTGCGGTGATAAACATGCGCCACCAAACAAGCCATCCTTCGTTTAAACTTATTGCACGGCCTAACACACCTGTAAAACCCCATAAAAAAACCGCGGTGTGCAAACGTATCAGAGCGCTTTTCATAAAACAAACAAAACTAAATTACCGATGTAATCCACCAGCTGTTTCCAAATGGATCTTGAACGCCACCGGAGCGGCCATAAGTTTGATCAGTCACTTTTGTAATAACAACTGCATTGTTTTGTAACGCAACCTCATAGGTTTTATCAGCATCCTCAACATAAATAAAAAAACCGGCTGGTCTTGGGGGGTATTCTTCGGTGCTGTCGGCAAACATGATAATACTATCGCCACCTATTTTTATTTCTGCATGCATGATAATCGTTTCATCACGCATGTGTTTATTTATTAGTTCAGCGTTAAAAACTTTTTGCGCAAACTCAATAAACGCTGCAGCATTCTTTAAAATTAAATATGGTGTTACTGTTTGATAACCGCTTGGCATTTTCGTGTTCCTCTGGTTAGCTTTTAAAAGTATAAAACCAAATAATCAATACAAAATCACATTAGAATGTATGAATAATAATGGTTTATTATTCAACTATGATTGTACGTTTTTATCTTTTTCATTCATCTTAAGCAAACCCATAAGTTGCTGCATAGTACGTTGCATGCCATCTGTGCTGCCATCAAGAAACATCATATTTCCACGGCCAACTTCAGCGAAATTTTTAATAGCTTCTGTCCACATGCTAAAAAGAATTACGTTGGTATCAAGATTTGCCTGCTTCATTTGTTCAGCCGCCTGGCTCATACCTTTTGCAACTTCTTCACGAAACAATGCAACACCTTGTCCGCGCAAACGTGCAGCTTCACGTTCCGCTTCAGCAGAAATTTTAATGGCGTTACCTTCTGCCTCAGCACCTTTTGTTTTTGTTATCAGCAGCGCCTGGCCTTCATTTTCTGCAGCCGCTTTTAAATTATTACTTGCCACAACACGGCTCATGCTATCCAATATAACTTTATCAAAAGTAATGTCGTTTATTTGCAGGTCGAGCAAATGATAACCCCATTCTTCCAGTACATGATCCACTTCAGATTTTACAGATTCAACCAGGTCTTTTCTTAAACCTAAAATCTCAGATTGTTTTTTCGTAGCAACATAAGACCGGATATTCCCTTCAATCGTTCTTATTAAAGCCTGCATTAAATCTTTATCAGCTATAAATTTGAACGCCACTTTTTTTATAGTTTCTTCATCAGCATTCATCACAGCATATAACAACATGCTTTTAAAATAAACGTTTGCCTGGTCTTGCGTTACCGCCTGAAACTCGAGTTCAACAGAACGGTTTTGTATACTAATACGGCGATATATCTGCTCTAAAATTGGGATCTTAAAGTTTAATCCCGGCCGCAATATGCGCTGGTATTTTCCAAACATCGTAATAACAGCAATAGTTGCCTGGTTAACTGTTACAAGCCCGCTGAAAATAATAAACAATACAATCAGCAGCCACCAGTAATTAGCAAAAAGCTCCATGAGTAATAATTTTTTGAAAGGTAATAAGAGTTATTTATTATGAATTATAAATTATGATTGATGAGTATTTAATCAAGATATTTTGGTAACCGGCAATTGTACTGCGTGGCATCACGGTTGTGTCACTCACTTGTACAACATAAATTCTATCGGCAGTAACGATTGCAGCTATAATATATTACACTAACTTTTTTCTTCCCAAACCTGCACCAAATTCACCAACATTTCAACCGCTTTCTCCATATCCTTTACACCAATCCATTCATGCTTGCTGTGTATAGCCTGCATGCCTGTAAAAAGATTCGGACAAGGCAAACCCATAAAACTTAAGCGGCTTCCATCAGTCCCACCACGTATGGGTTCATTCACTGGTTTTAAACCTGCACGTTTGTAAGCCTGTTTTGCAAATGCTACAACTTTCGGGTGATTATCAAGCACCTCTTTCATATTGCGATATTGCTCGGTAATCTTGATTTCCATTCTTGCTTTTTTAGAATGCTTTTTTAAAACTTTTTCAGCAATAGATTGTAGCCGCTCTTCGTGTTTTGAAAGTTCAAGGGTATCAAAATCACGAACAATAAAATCAATAGTTGCTTTTTCTGCAATACCATTTATTGCAACCGGGTGCACAAAGCCTTTACGTTTTGAAGTTGTTTCAGGGCTCCATTCATCTTTCGGCAAAGCAGCAACAATTTCACCAGCAATTTTTATTGCATTCACCAGTTTATTTTTTGCATAACCAGGATGTGCAATTATGCCATGAATAGTAATACGCACAGCATCAGCACTAAAAGTTTCATCTTCAAGCGAACCTGCTTCTCCTCCGTCTAACGTATATGCATAGTCAGCGTTAAGAATTTTAAGATCAAGTTTGGAAGTGCCTTTACCCACTTCTTCATCGGGCGTAAATAAAATTTTTATTTCACCATGTTTTATATCATTATGCGTTATTAAGTAATTGGCCATATCCATTATTATGGCAACGCCACTTTTATCATCAGCACCTAATAAGGTTAACCCGCTTGCAGTAATAATATCATTGCGTTTATGTTCTTTTAAATAAGGATAATCGCTTTTTGAGATTACCTGCGTTGTGTCATCGGGCAGCGCAATATCTTTTCCATCATAATTTTTATGCAATATTGGTTTTACAGATGTGCCGCTACAATCCGGTGCAGTATCAACATGGCTGCAAAAACATATTATAGGAATCTTTTTATTTGTGTTTGATGGAACTGTCGCATACACATAACCATACTCATCCACATGTGCATCATTCAAACCGATTTGCTTTAATTCTTCAGCAAGTAAGTTGCTTAAATTTTTCTGCTTTGCTGTAGTTGGATGCGTTTCACTTGCAGGATCACTTTGTGTATCTATAGTTACGTAACGCATAAAACGTTCTGTAACTGTGTGCATATAATCTTTAATCATTCAATTGTATTTATGCAACAAATAAACAGCTTATATAAATTGTTTCATCATAAAAGAATAAAATCTTAATTTTCATTTGTATATTTTTTATTGCCAGATGGAATTGATGAGTAGATATTAATTTGTTTTTGCCTCATCGAAGTTCGCTTCGCTATAAAATTTAATCTTCCTTAATATAGTAGCATAAAGTTTATTGCTCATTTCATTAACCAAACAATAGCATATGAAAATTTTCATCGGTTCTTTAGTAGGCGCTATAATAATTTTCCTGTTCCAGTTTCTTTCCTGGGCAGTTTTTAATTTTCATTATGATGCGCAACAATACACGCCAAAACAAGATAGTATTCTTGCTTATCTGAATACACAATTTGATTCAAGCGGCGGATATCTTATACCAACAACACCCAAAGATGCTTCATCAAAAGATATGGAAAATCTTGAAAGCGAATCACAGGGAAAACCATGGGCGCAGGTTTTTTATCATAAAAGTCAAGACGCAAATATGGGCGTTAATATGATCAGGAACTTAGTAACAAATTTTATAATGGTTTTGTTTTTCTGCTGGATAGTTTCAGGCTACACATACAACAGCTTTGGTAAAACTTTAATTGCGGCTTTGCTTGTTGGCTTAATTATTTTACTGCATGCAAGCTATACGGAACATATCTGGTATGAGACGTTTGACCTGCAGGCACACTTAATAGATTACCTTGTAAGTTGGGGATTAACAGGTATATGGTTGGGCTGGTGGTTGAACAGAAAAGAAGTTAATAGATCATAGTTAACAGCTCTTGTCAAATTGCATTTACTATAATGATTAACTATAAATTATTAGCTGATTAAGGCATTATTATAAGTGGACTTTTGCTTTTAATATCTACAAGTTCAATGTCGAATATAAGGTCTTTTCCTGCCAGCGGATGATTTGCATCTAAAACAACTGCATCATCATTTACCTCTGTAATTACTACGGGTAATTCCTCGCCGTTCTCGCTGTGCATGTTTAAAGTCATGCCAACTTCAGCTTTAATATCAGGAGGAAAATTAGCCAACGGAAACTCAATTACCATTTCCTGGTTTCTTTGTCCATAAGCATCTTCTGCGGGGATAGAAATTGTTTTTTTATGGCCGACTGACATGCCGGTAACACCATCATCAAATCCTTTTATTACCATTCCACTACCAACTTCAAATTCAAGTGGCTGGCGGCCGTCGCTGCTGTCGAATGTAGTACCGTCATCAAGGCGTCCATGATAATGGACTTTTACTTTATCACCTTTTTTTGCTTCTTGACTCATAACTTGTTTTCTTTAATTTTTTAGGGAAAAGCGTGGCTGTTTTCAGATATAAATAAATTGCATAAGTGGCTCGCGACAAATGTATAATTTATAAATTATTTACGCCAATACTTTAAAGTGAATGTTTGTTGAGAAATTTTTTTTTAACAACTTAATTTAATTGCCCTCCGCACAAATAAATTCATCAACAAGTAATACAAATTTTGTTGTAAAAATATATTTATGGCTTTTCCTGCCTGTAACTATTACGAATAATTAAACGCAAATTTTGATCGTATGTAAAATATTTATACAACCAGTTTATAAATATCTGTAACCTGTTCTTAACACCTAATATCAGCATAATGTGAACACTCATCCATATCAGCCACGCTATCCATCCGCCTATATGTATTTTCGGTTTTGGGATATCAACTACAGCAAGATTTCTTCCAACAGTTGCCATTGTGCCTTTATCATGATATTCAAATTCTTTCTGCAAATGTTTATTGCCATCAACCTGGTGCTTTAAATTTATTGCAAGATTTTTTCCCTGGTTTATAGCAACATTTGCTAGCTGCGGATGCCCGTGCGGATATTTTGGTGTTTCCATATTAGCAATATCACCAATTGCATAAATATTTTCAGTGCCGATAATTTTATTGTAACGGTCAACTTTTATGCGGTTGCCTTTTACTATTAATGACGCATCAATACCAGCAGGCAAATTGCCTTTTATACCTGCAGCCCATAATACCGTTTTTGTTTTTATTGTTTCACCAGTTGATAAAATTGCCGTTGTTCCATCGTAATCTTTTACTACTGTTCCTGTTTTTACAGATACACCCAACGCCGTAAGATATTTTCGGCTCTGCTCGCTGCTTTTTTCACTCATTGCGCCAAGTGTTTCGGGGCTGCCTTCCACCAAAAAGATATGCATTTTTGTAAAATCAAGTTCAGGATAATCCTTTGGTAAAATATACTTGCGCATCTCTGCGATTGAACCACTTAGTTCTACACCTGTAGGGCCACCACCAACTATTAAAATAGTCATACGTTCCTGAAAGTCTTCTTCATTTTTTGCGATTAATGCATACTCAAAATTTTTAATTAAATGATATTTCAATGCCAAAGCCTGCGCTGTTGATTTCATAGGAAAAGCATTATTCATAATTTTTTCGTTACCGAAAAAATTAGTAGTTGCGCCTGTAGCTAAAACAAGCAGATCGTAATTGAAATCGCCGATATCTGTTACAATCTTATTTTCTGCTGCTATAATTTCCTGTACTGATGCAATACGAAATTGAAAATTGTTTGACTTTTGAAAAATTTTACGGATAGGAAATGAAATATTGCTTGCATCAAGACCAGAAGTGGCAACCTGGTAAAATAAAGGTTGAAATTGATGATAATTATTTTTATCAATTAATAAAATTTCAATGCCTTTTTGATTGTTAAGACTTCTTGCAAGTTTCAATCCGGCAAAACCACATCCTACTATAATTACCCGCATATTTCTAATTTTTATTATTCACAAATATCACACACAATAAAGCAAGATTTTTATTGTCTTGCCTGTCTTAGATACATAGAATATCTCTTTTATTGTCAATTTCCATGCTTGAATTGTTTTTGGACAATATGGCTTTGCATATGTCATTTTCAGGCAGATATTAAGACACGTTTTCAGCAGTTTGCAATAAGCATTTATATAACTTCGATGATTGTATAAAATTATAATTGTGAATATTCGCGAAGAACTATTAAGAGAAAAAAATCACACAAAAGAGCAGGCATTGAAGATCTCTGAGTTTGCCCGTTCTTCACCAAAAAATTTTAAAATATTAGTGCATTGTTTTCTTTCTAATGAATACAGGCTTGCGCAACGTGCGGCATGGAGTTTAAGCTGGGTTGCGAAAAAAAATCCTTCATTAATTAATCCTTACATAAAAGATTTAGTTGCGCAATTATCAAGAAAAGATGTTCATAATGCAGTTATAAGAAACAGCGTTCGCATTTTGCAACAAATAGAAATTTCGGAAAGTTTGCATGGCGAATTAATGAATAGTTGTTTCAATTTTATTGAATCACCATCAACACCAATTGCTATAAAAGCATTTTCATTAACTACATTATTTAATCTTTCAAAATTTTATCCTGAAATCAAAAATGAATTGAAATTAATTATTGAAGAAAGATGGAATAATGAAACACCAGCTTTTAAAAGCAGGGCAAAAAAGATATTAGAATCGCTAAATGCTGAATAGAATTAATGCAGTTGCAGGGAGTGACACAACCGTGCTTAATTAAAATGATGCAGCTGATAACATAAAAAACACATTGTATAGAAGTAATAAACTAATATAACATTCTTACTTTAATCGTTTCTTTTACTTCTTTTAATAACTCCAATGCTTGCTTTGAAAGTTGTTTATCAACATCAAGCACAACATAACCAATGTCATTATTTGTTTTCAAATATTGGCCAACAATATTGATGTTATGATTAGAAAGTTGTGTATTGATGGCACTTAAAACACCAGGAACGTTATTGTGAATATGCAAAATTCTATGAGCATGATCAACCGGCGGAAGCATAATAGCTGGTACAGTATGCGAACCATTAGTGATGCCTCTTTCAAGATAATTAAAGAGTTTAATACTTACATCTTCACCAATATTTTCCTGCGCTTCTTCTGTTGAGCCACCAATGTGCGGCGTAAGAATTACGTTTGATAAACCTTGGAGTGGTGAACTAAATTTATCGCCATTTTTTTCAGGCTCTGAAGGATAAACATCAATGGCTGCGCCGCTTAATAAACCCTCTTTTAAAGCTTTTGCAAGTGCAGGTAACTCCACCACTTCGCCCCGTGCATAATTTATAAGTACCGCACCCTTTTTAAACAGTTTAATATTGTTTTTATTGATGAGATTTTTTGTTTGTTCTGTTTCAGGCACATGCAATGAAACAATATCTGATTGAGCAAGCAAATCTTTCAAACTTTTTGCAGATTGAGCATTGCCCAAAGGCAACTTTGTTTCAACATCATAAAAAACAACTTTCATTCCCAAACCTTCTGCAAGCACACTTAACTGCGAGCCAATATTTCCATAACCGATGATACCTAAAGTTTTTCCGCGCAATTCATAACTGCCTTTTGATTCTTTCATCCAAATACCTTCATGCGCTGCTTTATTTTTATCAGGTATTCTTCGGATAAGCATAATACTTAACCCAATTATAAGTTCCGCAACACTGCGTGTATTACTATAAGGAGCATTAAAAACGGCAACTCCATGTTTTGTTGCGGCCTCAAGATCAACCTGGTTTACGCCAATACAAAAACAACCAATTGCCTGCAATTTTTTTGCAGCATTTAAAACATTTTCTGTTACATGTGTTTTTGAACGGATGCCCAAAAGATGCACATCCTTTATTTGTTTTATTAACTCAGTTTCAGGCAAAGCACTGCCTAACTTTTTTATATTTATGTAATCATTCCTTTTAAATAAATCAACTGCTTTGTCGCTTATATTTTCGAGAAAAAGAATGTTTATTTTTTCTTTTGGATAAGAAGTAATCTTGCTCATAATACTTGCTTACAAAGAAAATAATTCTTTGTGTTGATGATGAATGTTTACAAATGTTGTTATTAACAAAAATCCCCCCGAAGCCGGAGGGATTGATATTTTTAAAATCTGTTTATTTTTTCTTTTCGTAACGTTTGCGAAATTTATCAATACGCCCGGCTGTATCCACCAACATATTTTTACCCGTGTAAAAAGGGTGCGAGGTATTCGAAATTTCCAATTTAATAAGCGGGTATTCATTTCCATCTTCCCACTTCATCATTTCTTTAGAAGAAGCTGTAGAGCGGCTTAAAAAAGTATAACCATTACTCATATCTTTGAACACAACCTGCTTGTAACTTTTTGGATGAATCTCTTTTTGCATAGCTAAAATAATTTACGGATTTTGCCGTATTGTTTAAAGGAGCGCAAAGATAAGGGCGGGCAACTTTATTGCCAAATGATTTGTATCCTTTTAACTTACACTATAATTGTGGCTTCAGGATTAGCCATTGAAACATCATTTTTTTCTGCAGCCTTTAAGGCAATTTCTTTATTAAGATAATATTTCATACCCGGGCCGGCCATTAAAATTGTTACCACCGTCATTACAATCAACCCTACAAAAATCGGTTCATCAATAATTTTGGCCTGCAAAGCCAACGCTCCTAAAACAATTTCCTGCGAGCCACGGGAATTCATTCCAAACGCAATTATATATGATTCGTTTTTTGATAATCCGCTTATCCGGCTGCCGACACCTGAACCAATTAGTTTGGCTAAGCATGCGATAAGAAGTATGATTGCGATAATCTCTCCATTAAAATTGGCAACGAAGTTTACCCTTAATCCGATAGAGGCAAAAAACAAGGGCGCTATAATATTCACTACAAACTGGTGTAATATCTGCTGCAATCTTTCAGGAAAAAATTTTGAGCCGCCAATCGCCACTCCCATTAAAAAAGCACCAAAAATTCCACGTACGCCGAGATATTCTGTAAACACTGCACTTAAAAGGCAAAGACAAACAGCAAGAGTAATCATTACACCAATTGATAAAAATTTATTGGCAACCAATAAAATTTTATCAACAAGCCATCTTCCAATTGTAAGAAGAACAAGCGTATATAAAAGCACCATGCTTACAGAAAACAACGAACCATCCTGCTTACCTGTTTTCATCAACTGGATAATTATAGAAAAAAGTATCCAGCCTAAAAAATCATTTATCATAGCTGCGGTAAGAATAAGATTGCCGAGTTTGGAGCGAAGCATATCCATATCAAGCAAAATCTTTGCGATTACAGAAAGGGCTGTTATTGATAGTGCAGTCCCAAAAAACATGGCGGGTATTATACGGTTTTGTGTAGGTATAGAAAATATATGATCGTGAAAAAAATATACTGTTGCAAAACCTAGCAAAAAAGGAAAAACAAGACCCATGATGCTGATTGACGCAGCTTGTTTGCCCTGCTTTCTTATTTGCTTCAGATCAACTTCGAAACCTGCAATAAACATAAGCAATATAATGCCCATGTTAGCAAGTCCATCAAAGGCAGCATACGAACGTGGTTGAGCAATAAATATTTCATTAAATATATTTGGAAATATGGAGCCAAGAAGGGATGGTCCTAATATTATGCCTGCAAGAATTTCACCTATAACTGCAGGCAACTTAAACCTGCGGCAGATCTCGCCCAAAACACGGGCTGTAATAAGTATAACACTTACAATAATGAGAAAATTAAGAACCTCATCAGAACTAAGTTTTGAAACCATCGTTACTGAAATTTGTGGTGATAACGTTTGTAACCGGTTTCAAAAATAATAAGAATAATCCTGTAAGCCTATAAAAACAATAGGATAAGTTAGTTTTAGTTCAATCTACAATCAGCTTATTGTAACAGGGGAAGTTTCCTGCACAATAGTTATATTAGGTTCTGTATCGGCCAATTTAGATCGCTCATGTTTGCCAAGATAATATTTCATTAACGGGCCGGCGATTAATATAGTTACAATCGTCATTACAACCAATCCTACAAAAATTGGTTCATCAATAATTTTTGCCTGCAATGCTAATGCGCCCAATACAATTTCCTGCGAGCCACGAGAGTTCATACCAAAAGCAACAGCATAAGATTCATTTTTGCTTAAGCCACTCATGCGGCTGCCAATACCAGCACCAATTATTTTGGCATAACATGCAATGAATAAAATAATGGCAACAATCTCTATATTAAAATTAGCAACAAAATTTACGCGCAACCCAATGGATGCAAAGAAAAGCGGTGCTATAATATTGATTACAAACTGGTGTAATATGTTTTGCAAACGCTCGGGAAAAAACCTGGAATCACCAATGGCTACACCCATTAAGAACGCGCCAAATATTCCTCTCACGCCAAGATATTCTGTGTAAACCGCACTTAATAAACAAAGGCACACAGCTATAGTTATCAATCCGCCTGCGGAAAGAAATTTATCAGCGATCAGCAATATTTTATCAACCAGCCATCTGCCAATCGTTAAAATAAAAACTGTATAAATTAATACCATAGATACAGACCAAACAGCGCTTTCGCCGCCGGGTTTCATCATTTGCATAATGATTGAAAATAATATCCATCCCATAAAATCATCAATCATTGCAGCGGTTAAAACAAGATTGCCAATTTTAGAACGGAGAATATTCATATCGAGCAATATCTTAGCAATAACCGACAACGCTGTGATGGAAAGTGCTGTTCCGAAAAACATTGCAGGTATAATTAAACTGGTGCCTGCAGGAGCGGAAAAAATATGATCGTAAAAAAACCACACCGTTCCAAACCCTAATGCAAATGGAAATATAAGACCCATGAAACTTATTGAAGCCGCCTGTTTTCCCTGCTTACGAATCATTTTTAAATCAACTTCAAAACCGGCAATAAACATAAGCAGTATAATACCTATATTGGCAAGACCATCAAAAGCTTTATAAGGAACACCTTTCTGTGCAGTAAAAATGCTTTCAAACAAATGCGGAGATAGAGTACCTAATAAAGACGGGCCTAAAATAATGCCCGCAAGAATTTCTCCAATGACGGCAGGCTGTTTAAACTTGCGGAAAATTTCTCCTAATACACGTGCAGCTATAAGTATAACGCTAACAATAATGAGAAAGCTTAGTACTTCATCAGAACTGAGTTTGGAAACCATGGTGTTGATGTTTGGTGGTAAATATTCTTAAATCAAGATCAAAATAAGGGAATTACTTCCATAACTCCTATAAATGTAATAGGAATTTGGAGAAACAACTGATTTCTTACGTAACCGTATAAATTTTGAAGGTGATTATAGGCTAATAACCTCTTACATCTTTCCCTTCAATATAATTAAGGAAGGCTTTGTTTACAACGCGGTTACCGCCTGGTGTAGGATAATTTCCTGTAAAATACCAATCGCCCGTATTGGTTGGGCAACATTCATGCAAATCTTCTATAGTTTGATATATTACCTGCACAGGAATCGTTACTTCTTTTGGTGTAATAAGCTGCGCTATTTTATCCGATATTTCCTGTGTTGTAAAAGGTTTGTAAATATTACGAACAAGGTTTTCTGTATGCAGCTCATTAATGCGTTCAAACTCTTTTATTTTTTCATAAACATCATTGATGATACATTCCTTATTTTTTTCCTTTAATAATTCAATGGCTGCGCGGAAAGCGATAAAGTCACGAAGCTTGCTCATATCAATTCCATAACAATCAGGATAGCGTATTTGCGGCGCAGATGAAACAACAATTATTTTTTTGGGTTGAAGTCTTGCCAGCATGCGCACAATGCTTTCTTTAAGTGTGGTGCCACGAACAATGGAATCATCAATTACAACAAGTGTGTCTTCATTTTTGCGAACGGTACCATAAGTAATATCATATACGTGCTGTACCATTTCATTCCTGCCACTATCTTCCGTAATAAATGTGCGCAGTTTTACATCTTTAATAGCAATTTTTTCCTGGCGGATTTTTCGGTTGATCATTGCATGCAACTTTTCTTCAGTCACATCCTTTCCCCAGCTTAAAATTCTTTCAACTTTTATTTGATTCAAATAATCTTCCATCCCTTTGCACAAACCAAAATATGCAACTTCAGCAGTATTGGGTATATAAGAAAAAATAGTGTTTTTTAAAGAATAATCAACAGCGCCTAATACTGCCTTACTTAAATGGTAACCAAGCGCGATTCTTTCCCGATAAATTTTTTCATCGCTTCCGCGACTAAAATAAATCCGTTCAAAACTGCATGCCTTTCTTTCCTTTGGCTCAAGTATCTGCTCAATCGAATATTTACCGTCAGGATCAATTATCAATGCTCTTCCAGGCAATAATTCAAGCACTTCATTTTCTCCCACATTAAATGATGTGCGAATAGCGGCTCTTTCACTTGCTGCAACAATAACTTCATCATTTATATAATAGTAAGCAGGTCTTATGCCATGTGCATCTCTTAAAACAAACGAACTACCATTGCCTGTTAAACCACCAACAGTAAATCCACCATCAAATAAAACTGCTGACTTTTTTAAAGCAGTTGCTATATCAGGATTATTAGGATTTTTTTCATCTTCAATAGAAATAAAATGATGGATCACTTCCATCATCGCAGCGAGATCGCTTTGTTTTTGAAAATCGCCCGGGTTTATATTGATCAGATCGAATAATTCATCTTTGTTTACCAGGTTAAAATTGCCTGCAAGCGCAAGATTTTTTCCAGGTACTAAATCTTTTTTTATAAACGGATGACAAAATTCAACATTATTTTTTCCCTGCGTTCCGTAACGAAGATGGCCTAATAACAATTCACCAATAAAAGGCACATGGCCTTTCATTAATCCCGGATGCTTTTTTATATCAGGCTGATACTTTTCCAGTTCATTTATTTCGACTGCTATCTTAAAAAATAAGTCTGAAATAGGTTGAGGCTGGTTGCTACGAATGCGATGTAAAAAAGGATTACCTGGCTCTGTATCTAACTTCACTGCGGCAATTCCAGCGCCGTCCTGGCCACGGTTATGCTGCTTTTCCATCAGCAGGTAAAGCTTGTTAAGCCCGTACATAACTGTACCATGTTCCTGCAGATAATAAGAAAAATTTTTTCTCAGGCGAATGAGGGCAAGCCCGCATTCATGTTGTATTTCATCGCTCATTTTGAAATTGAAGGCGCAAATTTACAATTAATATTTAAAGCAAATTATGAATGATGTTCAGCTTCTGCTGTTGTATGCTCTGCAAGCCATAAAAATTCTGAAATAAATACATCAATATTTTTCTGAAAAGGTTCATCAATCAAATTGCCATCTTCATCAAACTTTTTCTCAACTGAAGGCGTAATAAGCATATGCGGAGAACCAATTCCAAACAAAGCATAAATAAGCGCCTGCAATTGTAAACCTGCACGAACGCCGCCTAACGCACCGGGAGAAGCTGTAACAATTCCAAAGGTTTTGCGTGATTGCTTTGGGAAATGATCAAACAGCGTTTTCATTGCCGGCGTATAACTACCATTGTATTCTGGTGTAACAAGAATAAATGCATCGGCATCAAACATTCGCTGAACCAAAGGTTGTAATTCTAACGGTGCAGTTTCAGCGCTTCTGAAAACTTCCTGTTGCAAAACATCTATTTTCCAATCGCGAACATCAATAATGTTAATGTTATGATGAGCTGTTTCTCTTAAATATTTTTTTAAATATAAAACTACCCGGTGCGTAATACTATTAACTCTCGGGCTTCCTGAAATTATTTCTATGTTCATAAATTTTACTCCTCTTATCGTTCTCTCGTATGCAATATGTTTTATGAGGCAATAAATAATTAAGCCTGCTTAACCATTTGCACATTTAAAAATAATCTTACTTCATCACTTACAACTGTGCCGCCGGCTTCAGTAAGTGCATTCCATTTCAAACCAAATTCGCTGCGTTTAATTTTACCTTCAATTTCAAATCCTTCTTTGTTCTGGCCATATGGATCAATAACATTTCCGCCATGCTCTACATTTAAGTTAACAGGTTTTGTAATTCCAAAAATTGTAAGGTTGCCTTTCATTATATATTCATTGTCTTGTTTCTTTTCTAAAGAAGTTGACTGAAATGTGATTTTTGGAAATTGTTCTGCGTGAAAAAAGTCAGCACTTTTTAAATGAGTATCTCTTTGTTCATTATTTGTTGTGATGCTATTTACATCCGCTTCAAATGAAATCTTTGCATCCGAAAAATCTTCAGTGTTGCTTTCCATTGTTGCATCAAATTTTGAAAAGTTTCCACTAACATTAGTAATCATCAGATGTTTTACTTTGAAAGTTATCTCGCTGTGTGCAGCATCAATTTTGTACGTTGCCATAGTTGTTGTTTTATTTGATTAATATAATTTTATTTTGATGTATATACATTTATTTTAAAAAAAAAATTACAACTCGTTTTTCCTCACCTCTTCAAGAATATTATTTAGTGTTTTAGCTTTAGCTTCATCTATTAAAAAAGTTGTATCCATTATATTATTTATCCTGTCAGTGCTATGCTGAAGGATATTAATTCCTGCTTGCGTTAATACAATAACAGTTTCTCTTTTATCAGCCAATGATGATGTACGCTTAACCAGTTTTTTTATTTCAAGCCTGTCGATTATACGTGGCACATTAGAACTTTTTTCAATCATCCGGCATGCAATTTCCTTCACGCAAATTTGCTCGGGGTGTTTGCCTTTAAGAATTCTTAAAACATTATACTGTTCATGTGTTAATCCGTATTCTTTTAATTCTTTACTCATAATAGTTTTTAGCCACCATGCGGTATATAAAATATTCAATCCTGCTTTGTGCACTTCGTTTCTAAATTTACTGCTTTTTATAGCTTGTTCTAACTTCACAATGCAAATGTATGTATATACATCTAATTTACAAAATAAAAACCTTCATTCGCATGAAGGTTCAAAAAATTTAATTTGCTGCAGTGCTTTCAGAAGTGTACCAATAACTTAAACTTTTACAGGTACGATATTGAGGATCAATATTTATATAAAAATCAGGAATGTGCTGTTTAAACCATGTGTCAAGCACACCTTGCTTTTTTTCGCCAAGTGCCTGCTGTGAAACACGATCATAATCATCCTTAAGATTTTCTCTGTGTGGTTCGGTTCGGCGGGCTAGATAAACGATACGCACTGCTGTTTTACCACGATCATCCGTATAAGTTAATGGCTGTGTAATATCACCAACTTTCATGTTTTTTAAGTTTACTACGAGGTCTTTATCTAATTGGTCGATAGATACCAAAGTAGAACCATCTACCTGTGAAACAAACCTGCCGGCACTATACTTCGTAGCATCATCTTCACTGTATTGATCTACAGCTTTATTAAAATTTAGATTACCAACCATAATCTTGGAACGTATACTATCAATTTTTTGTTTTCCGGCAGTTATTTCTGCATCAGTTACAGATGGAACTATAAGAATATGCCTTATTACCGCATCATCACCAGCGCGGCTAACCATCTGTATAATATGCAACCCAAACTTTGTTTTTATAACCGGTGAAACCTGGCCTTCTTTTAATTTGAAAGCTGCAGCAAGAAAAGTTGGATCCCAAACTTTATCATTGCGGTTAATACTGTATTGACCACCATTATCTTTACTTCCAGGATCTTGAGAATAAACCCTTGCTAAATCAGGAAACTTTTTTTGCCCGCTTTCAACTTGTTTTTTTAGTTCGAGTAATTGATTGGTGATATAATCTTCTATGTCTTTATTAGCTTTCGGATAAATAACTATTTGCGCAACTTCTAACTGGCTTTCAAAAAAAGGCAAACTGTCTTTTGGAATTTTATCATAAAAAGCCTTTACTTCTGTTGGCGTAATTTTTACATTTTGTAATAACTGGGCACGCATTTTCTCTGCAAGCTGGCTTTCGATAAAAGGCTGACGTAAACTTTCTTTTAACTGATAAACAGTTTGACCTGCGATCTGCTCTAATACTTCCTGTGAACCATATTGATTTATAAAATACCGAATCCTGTTATCCAACAGTGCATCAATATCATCATCACTTACAGTAATTGAATCTTTTTGTGCTTGTAATACCAATACTTTTTGAATTAACTGCCCTTCTAAAAAAGCGCATTCCGGATTGGGTGGCAACTGCGCACCTGAACCTTGTCGTTTATAATCTGAAATTGCATTATCAATGTCAGATTTAAGAATGATCTTATCACCAACTTTTGCGATTATCTGATCTGCTACAATTTTTTGTGATTGAGCATAATTTTTTCCTGCAGCAAAAAGCAAACAAAACAAAAAGTAAAAATGAATTTTTTTCATGTGTTTATTATGAGTTTTTTGCCTCATGGCATGAACCATATTGCCCAAAAGTAAAATTTTGCAAAAGCAGCAATTACAATAGAACTGTTTTTAACAAAGAATTGGTGTGAATATTTTTAATAGATGTAACCTGGAAAATTTATAGTGTACGCTTTACTTCTTCTTTTTCGTAAGCAACAATTGTATCTGAAGGATTAATGTCTGCAAAATTTTTAATAGTCAAACCACATTCATAACCTGCCGCCACTTCTTTCATATCATCTTTAAATCGTTTCAGGCTCGCAAGTTCAGCAAAAGCACCTTCCTGTCTTGGATACATAAGAATGCCATCGCGGAACAAACGGATTTTACTATCGCGTTTAATTTTACCTTCTGTAACATAACAACCTGCAACAGTTGCCTTATCAAATTTGAATACTTCACGAATTTCTACAGTAGCAACTTCTTTTTCTTCTACTTTAGGTTCAAGCATTCCTTCCATCGCGCTCTTAATCTCTTCGATGGCGTTATAGATAATAGAATATGATTTGATTTGAACACCTTCATTTTGGGCAATCTTACTTGCCTGTGAAGATGGGCGCACATTAAAGCCTACAATAATTGCATCAGAAGCTGTTGCCAGCAGAACATCACTCTCTGAAATTTGCCCAACCGCTTTATGAACAACGCTGACAACAATTTCCTGTGTAGATAATTTTTGCAATGAATCGCTTAATGCTTCAACAGAACCATCCACATCACCTTTAATAATAATCTTAAGTTCTTTGAAATTACCCAGTGCAAGCCTGCGGCCTATTTCATCTAACGTAATATGCTTACGTGTTCTTAAACCTTGTTCACGTATTATCTGTGAACGTTTTGTAGCAACTTCTTTTGCCTCAGCTTCATCCTGAAAAACTCTGAATTTTTCTCCTGCCTGCGGTGCACCATTTAATCCTAATATTTGTACCGGTGAAGATGGAGGTGCTTGTGTTACACGCTGATTGCGTTCGTTGGTTAAAGCTTTCAATCTTCCAAAATATTGGCCCGAAACCATTAGGTCACTCAGATTTAATGTTCCGTTTTGAACTAATACAGTTGCAACAAAACCACGGCCTTTATCTAACGAAGCTTCAATAACAGTACCTGCAGCTTCCCTGTCTGGATTTGCTTTAAGGTTAAGTAAATCTGCTTCTAACAAAATCTTCTCTAATAAAACATCAATGTTCAATCCTTTTTTAGCTGATATTTCCTGGTTCTGAAACTTACCGCCCCATTCTTCAACCAAAATATTCATTTGCGATAATTGCTCATAAATTTTTGCAGGATTTGCACCGTCTTTATCAATTTTATTGATAGCAAAAATCATTGGAAGGTTAGCAGCCTGTGCATGGCTGATAGCTTCTTTTGTTTGAGGCATTACAGCGTCATCAGCAGCAATTACTATAACTGCAACATCAGCAGCTTTTGCGCCACGGGCACGCATTGCAGTAAATGCTTCATGACCTGGTGTATCAAGGAAAGTAATTTTTTTATCGCCCTGAATTGTTACCTGGTATGCGCCAATATGCTGCGTTATTCCTCCAGCTTCGCCAGCTACTACATTTGCACTACGGATATAATCCAATAATGATGTTTTGCCGTGATCAACATGGCCCATTATTGTTACAATAGGTGCACGAGGTATCAATTCTTCAAGCTCATCTTCAACTTCTTCTTCTTCTTCTTCAGCATCTTCAAGCCCAATAAATTCAACTTCATATCCAAATTCGCCTGCAACTAATTCTATTACTTCAGCGTCAAGGCGTTGGTTAATTGAAACCATTATGCCAAGACTCATACATTTACTAATTATGTCAGCAAAACTTACATCCATAAGATTTGCCAAATCACTTACAGTTACAAATTCCGTAACCTGTAAAACATTTGATTCGCCTGACTCAGGATTTTCAACAACTTCATTTCTCCTCTCACGGCGATGTTTTGCTTTCAAGCTTTTGCCTCTTCCTGATGAACCGGCAAGCTTGGCCTGAGTTTCACGAATTTTTTCCTGAATTTCTTTTTGATCAATCTCACGATCAGGAACTGGCCGTCTATCCCTGTTGCCCGGACCAGCACTACGCTGTGGATGCGGACCTCGTCCACCACCACCGGGAGCTGGGCGAAAACGATTATCACCACCTCCCTGGTGCCTTTGAATAGGCGGACCTTCGCGTCTTGGAGGAGGAGGATTATTTCCAGCTACTTTTTTATCTATTGGAATGCGTTTGCGTTTGCGTTTTTCTTCGCGTGGAGCTATGGAAGGTTTCGGCCTTGTATCATTTTCAACAGGCAATTCAATTTTGCCCACCACTTTTGGGCCTTCAATTTTTTCTGCTCTTATATTTTCTATTACTGCCGGGCCTTCAGCTTCAACCGCAGGTTCTTCAGGAACTTCTTCTATAATCTCAGAAGTTTTTTCTTCTTCGATTTTCTCAGGTTGTTTTTCTTCAGGAACAGGAGCAGTTTTCTTTTCAGCTTTTTTTGGCCTCGTAGAAGTATTAATAGCTGAAAGATCTATTTTGTCAATAATTTTTAGCCCTTCTATTTCTGGTGCTTCTATTTTTATTACTTCCGGCTCAGGAGTTTCTTTAATAACTTCCTCAATTTTTTCCGGCTCTTTTTCTTCTACCTGTGGTTGAGGTATTTCAATCTTAACTTCTTCAATGATCTTTTCAGGAGTTGGTTTAGGCGATACTATTTCATTATTTGAAGGCTTCGGTTCTTCCCGTCTGAAAGTAATCTCTTCGTCTTCTTTTCTTTTCCTTTCTGCCTGTGCGCTTTTTGGTATTTCGATTTGATCGGCTTTTGTTTTTGCAACTTTATCGCCCTGAAAACCATGTTGCAACGCCTGGTACATTTCAATAGAAAGCTTTGCCGTTGGCTTTAATTCTTCACGATCAAAACCTTTGCCCACAAGAAACTCAATAAGTGTATCCTGACCAATATTGAACTCTTTGGCGGCGCCTAATAACCTTGGTAACTTAACTTCAGCCATTAAAAATTTTTTGTTTTATACCGGCAGCAATTTTTACTACATCATTTTAATACATACAACTAACTTGTTTTTTTATAAAATGATTTTTACTAATCGCATGCAATATTATTCTTTTTCGAACTCTTCTTTTAATACTCTTTTTACTTCTGCAATAGTTTCTTTTTCCAAATCTGTTCTGCGTTCTAATTCTTCCACACTTAAATCCATCACACTGCGTGCGGTATCGCAACCTACGCGTTTCAATTCATCAATAACCCATGTATCAATTTCATCTGAAAATTCATCCAGGTCAATATCATAATCCTCTGTTTCCCCTTCATTTTCGCGAAATACATCAATGTCATATTCAGTAAGCTCGCAGGCAAGTTTTATATTAACACCTCTTCTGCCAATAGCTAAAGATATCTGGTCTGCTTTCAAATAAACATCTGCATGTTTATTTTCATTATCAAGATCCATATAACTTATTTTGGAAGGTGTTAATGAACGTTGTATAAGCAACTGAACGTTACTGGTCCAGTTTATAACATCAATGTTTTCGTTTTTTAGTTCACGAACTATGCCATGAATACGGCTGCCTTTCATACCTACACATGCGCCAACAGGATCAATCCTGTCATCAAAACTTTCTACAGCAACCTTTGCACGTTCACCCGGTTCTCTTACAATTTTTCTGATAGTAATAAGGCCATCAAAAATTTCAGGTACTTCAATCTCCAACAATTTAGCCAGAAATTCGGAACTGGTGCGGCTAAGTATAATTACCGGCGAGCTATTTTTCATATCAACACGACTAATAACGGCTCTTATACTTTCTCCTTTCTTGAAATAATCCTGTGGTATCTGTTCGCTTTTAGGTAAGATTAATTCATTACCTTCTTCATCCATCAACAAAACTTCTTTCTTCCAAACCTGGTACACTTCAGCATTAATTATTTCGCCTATTCTATCTCCATATTTTTTAATTAGAACATTTTTCTTTAAGTCGCTTATACGGCTTGCCAAAGTTTGTTTTGCAGCAAGAATAGCACGGCGGCCAAAATCAAGCATATCAACTTCCTGGTAAAGCTCTTCTCCTACTTCAAAATCCGGTTCAATTTTTACGGCCTCGCTATAATCAACTTCTGCAAGCGGATCTTGTACTTCGCCGTCTTCCACAATCATGCGGCGGCGAAAAATTTCCAGATCACCTTTTTCAGCATTTACAATAACATCAAAGTTTTCATCACTGCCAAACTTTTTTCTTAGCAATGTTTTAAAAACATCTTCTACCACTTTCATCATGGTAGGCCTGTCAATGTTTTCAGCTTCTTTAAATTCCTGGAAGGCTTCAATTAAATTAATACTTGCCATACGATTAAATTTACTTAAGCATGAATTGTGACTTTTATCACAATCATACAATTAAAACTCAATTTGAACGGTTGTTGTTTTTATGTTTGAAAATGGAATACTTAATTGCTTTGTTTCTGTTTTTTTTCCTTTACCAAACGTTTCTTCTATAATAATATCTTCGTTTGATACCTGGATTAACCTGCCTGTTTTTATGGATCCATCATTAAATAATACCTCTATGTTTCTGCCTGTATTTTTTATAAATTGACGTTGAAGCTTTAAAGGTTTGTCTAAACCAGGAGAAGATACTTCAAACGAAAAATCTCCCGAAGGAAACAAATTATCGCTTTCAATTATTTTATACAAGTGCCTGTTAAACTGAACGCATTTTTCAATAGAAATACCTTTATCGCCATCAATAAAAACCTTGATATTATTTGTTGGCTTTATTTTTAAATCAACCAAAAAATAATCAGGCTCGTTTTCTAAAAATTTATTTATTAAATTTTCAATAGTATGTACAATAGAATCTTCAGACATATATGGTAAAAAGAGAAGGGAACGACTTCGTTCCCTTCCAACATTAATTCCGCGGCGAATGTACAATGGTATTTATAAATTTCCAAATTCTATACTGGTTAAGCAGTTGTGAAATTGCTTTTACTTACACAAAATAATATAAAACGATATTACCTTTATGCCATGATTGAATGGCTGTTTGCATTTTTAGTAATCTATTTACTGTATAAATTGATTTTCGATTTTATTGTACCTGTTTCACGCGTATCTTCTCAAATGCGCAGTAAAATGAATGAGATGAACCAGCAACAGCAAACTCATCAAAAACAACAATATCAGCAAAAGCCTTTTGAGGAGCAGCCTAACAAAACAACTAATGCACGTCCAGCTTCAGATGATTATATTGACTTTGAAGAAATAAAATAATATTTTCATTACAGATCAAGTTCAAGAACGGTTTTAGGAGACGGCAAATAAATAGTTTGCAAACCTATAAGTTTAGCTGCTTCAATATTTGCTGAGGAATCGTCAATAAAAATGGTTTCAACAGCCTGTAAATTTTCATTGTTCAAAACCAATTCAAAAATTTCCAGCGAAGGTTTTCGCAAACCAATTTTATGCGAATAATAAGCTTTTATGAAAAGCGCATCAAAGTCATCGCCACCAATTTGTTCTTTAAAAGTCTTTATAAAAGAATTATAATGAATCTCGTTTGTGTTTGATAAGAGATAAATATTATATCGCTTTTTTATTTCTTTAAGCCATTCAATACGCTCCACGGGAAAATCAAGCAACAGCGCATTCCATGCATGCATGATCTGATCGTTTGTAAGTTGCGTTTTAACAAGCTTACGGAATTCATCATAAAAATCATCCGGCTGTATTTTACCTGTTTCAAGATTTTCGAATAACGGCGTAATGCTTTGCAGCGTATAATATTCATTAAAATCGCCAATGCCAAGCTCAGCGAAAGCCAATTGTGTTTTTTTAAAATCAAGATTTAATATAACTCCACCTAAATCAAAAATGATATTTTTTATCTTTTGCATGGTGGCAAAATTATCCTTGTAAAATCAGATTTGTAAATTGAATGATTTGTTTATTTTTGCGCTCCTTTACGGACTTATGGTCCGGGCCTATAGCTCAGCTGGTTAGAGCACCTGACTCATAATCAGGGGGTCCTTGGTTCAAGCCCGAGTGGGCCCACTTGGAAAAAAGCAGTTACAATTGTAACTGCTTTTTATTTGTGCAAGTTTATTTTTTAACCATTCTTATTATTAAGCAGCAGCCTGCAGCTAGCGAGGATACAAGCGTAATGTCAAAGCTCTGTTGATATATTTATTTGCTCAAAGCCCAATATTATATTAGCGTATAATAAATTTATTTGCCAACTTATATGTTCTTAATACTACTGTCTGCAGCGGCGGCAAGTCGTCTGTTGGTTTATCTAAATAGAAATATGCAGTTGATGAAACATCATCGCTTCTATAAAACATTACATAACCATCCGGCAAAGTTGTATCATTCAAATTCAAAATTTTACCTGGTATATATAAAGGCTTTGATGCGCCGTGTTGGTCATCAATCGTAGCAGGAATTAACGGAACACCTTTCGCCTGTAATGCTGCCACCAATTCTTTTTTATTGCTGCCCATTTCTGGCAATACAACCTTAATATCAAGCTTAAAAAATATCGGATCGGGAATGTGATAACGATAAAAGCACCAACCGTTATCACCATCTTTATTCGCATATAAAGAACCTGCATAATCATTATAAAATTCACCTTCTCCCCAACCCGTTCCAATATAATCTTCGGTGCCGGTGCCTGATAATGTTGGAAATTTTGTATCACCATCCAAATACATTTTTACCTCACCTTCGCCCCACCAATGATTTTC
>JBDUBY010000415.1:0-2715 GCA_040003735.1 Parafilimonas sp. | reverse complement strand
GATATTTTAGCCTGGTAAATGGCATTGCACGCACAAGGTTTGCTGCTGTAAGAACGGCTGCGGGAAGTACCTTACTCAGTTTTGATCCCGCAGCAAATAATCTTGTAAGAGACAATACTATTACTGATAAAGTTTTACTTACCGGCGGCGCATTCAATGTGATTGGCGGCAAATCAAGAGGTGGCTTTGCTGTATATAAATTACCGGGTAACAGTTCCTTTACATCTGTTGATAATACAAACATAGCAGAGTATGCAACAGCTAATAAAATACAACCGGCAACAAATGATGTATTTACGGTGTATCCAAATCCTGCGCGTTCATCTGTAACATTAAAATTTCCTAACGCATTAAGCGGATCAGTAATAATTACTATTACAGATATGAATGGCAGTAAAGTTTTGCAACAATCTGTACGCGGCGATTATCTAAACTATATTAAGCTAAATATTACTACACTTAAAAGCGGAAATTATATCATCACCATTAATGCAACCAACTATCACCAAACAACTGCATTGGTCGTTGCTAACTAAAAAAACACCACGAGAAAAAAATGCCGGCAATTGCCGGCATTTTTTATTTCATTAAGATATAGAGAAGCTATTTGTGTATCCAGCTTTCAAAGAAAATTTTATACACCTGTACGCTGGCAGAAATTATAAATACAGCACCCATAATTATATTCAGTATTTTATAACTCGCCTTTAATTTTTTTATCAGCAAACTTCCACCATAAATATAAACGGCCTGCCCGGTTATTGTGCCTAAACCAGCGCCTGCTGTAAATAAATTAAAATCTATTGCCACTGGTTTTACGATACCGTTATTAATAAAATAAGTTGCCCAAAAAAACCAAAACGGAATTTGCATCGGGTTTACGGCACTCAACATTAAGCCCAGCAAAAAACGGTTTATTTTATTATCAATCAGTAACCCTTTTTTCTCTTCCTCTTTTTGAATAATGGCCTTTCTTATACTTAAAAAACCAAGTACATAAAAAAGTATAACCGTAAACCAGCTTATATAATTAAACAGCATTTTATTTTGCATAATCCATGCGCTGCTGTTTAGTGCAATACGCAAATAAATAACTTCAACAATGGCAACAGCAATGCTAAAAGTCCAGGCCTTTCTAAAATTTTCCTGAACACCAATTTGCGTAGCGGCAACATTTAAATTACCTAAAGGCAACTGGCCTAAAAAGCTTGTGCCAAATCCTGCAAAAAGCACTGGCAGCAGTTCGTTCATAACAAATTAAATTTTGCATTCAAGGTCTAACCGTTTCATAAGTCTTGTGTTTTTTTTTGATGCTTTCAGCATTTGCAAACCTTTATTTAGCGGTATATAATTGATTCCATTTTTATAATTTATTTTTCCTATTTCATACATGCATTTCCAATGCTCTGCAATAATATGTATTGCCTGCTTATAACTTAATCCAATATCATAAATATGATTTGGCTCTGAACCAACACCATTAAATTCAAGTATGGAAATACAGTTCCCTTTTTTTAAATCTTCAAGTGAAGATGTTTTAATATCATAACGCCCGTAATAAAAAGTTTTGCTGTATAAATTTATTTTATCAATCATGCTTAGCAATTCTTCATCAATTTCATTTTTTAAATTGATAAATCTTGCGCCACGGTTATGATTGCCCAATTCATTCAAATACAAAATTTCGTTTGCCGCAATTACATCATTCAATCTTTTTACATGCTTGTGTTTTTGTTCCTGCGAAATCATAAACGCTTTCGGATGGCTTTCTATCAATTGTTTTAATGTTGATTTTCCATCACCTTTTACATGCAAATATTCTTTTGCAATTAAACCGGTAATCATTCCTTTTTCTTCACCAGGATAACGAACATAAAAAATACTCATCTCTAATGGCAATGTTATCATTTCCTGTATCACGTAAGCAAAAGGTAATAATGAATGATACGTTGCAAGCTGTTCTTTATTTTTAATTCTTCTAAACAATAAACCTTTTGTACCTACATCCGGTTTTGCAGCTACCGGAAATTGCAAGCCCGCATCAGTCATTTTTTTTAGAACGCAATTAAGTTTTTCAGAAGGTTGTATGTAAATAGTTATGGGTGAAAATTGCAAAGGCATTTGTTGAAACATTTCTTCTTTTGTTTCGCCTTCAAAACCGCTGAAATACATTGTAGGATTTACGTTTGAAAAAAACCAGAAACTGCCGCTCTTTATCCAGTAGTACAACCATACAAAAATAAAGGGTGCATAAATAACATTAAAAGGTAGCCGCTCCCAGCTAAAAGCTCTTTTCAACCAATTACATTTAGTGCGCAAAAATAGGGTTGACAGTTTATGCCACAACAGTTTGTTTTTTAATACAAATTTGTTTGGTTTATTTTTGAAATTGTTCAAACAACATACTATGCAAATTCCGCGGATGGCTGATATGATGGCAAGTGGTGAAACACCTGAAATTTTATTTTGGGTTGGATGTGCAGGAAGCTTTGATCAGCGTGCACAAAAAATAACACGTGCTTTTGCAGCCATATTAAATAAGGTTGAAATTAAGTATGCAATTCTTGGTAAAGAAGAAGCCTGCACCGGCGATCCTGCACGCAGGTCTGGCAATGAATTTTTGTTCCAGATGATGGCATATAATAACATTCAAATTTTAAATGGATATGGCATAAAAAAAATTGTTACTGCATGCCCGCATTGCTTTAATATTTT
>JBDUBY010000085.1:0-2718 GCA_040003735.1 Parafilimonas sp. | reverse complement strand
ATTGATTTGGTTGTTATCGCGACACCAAATGACTCACATCATTCATTAGCAAAACAAGCGTTGCTTGCGGGCAAAAATGTTGTGGTTGATAAACCTTTTACTATAACCACTGCCGATGCGGATGATCTTATAAAAATTGCCAAACAACAAAACAAAATCCTATCTGTTCATCATAACCGCAGGTATGATAGCGATTTTAAAACGGTGAAGAAAGTTTTGGATGAAAATTTACTTGGAAAGTTGGTTGAATTTGAAAGTCATTATGATCGTTTCAGGAACTTTTTAAAACCCAATGCATGGCGTGAAAAAGATGAACCCGGTTCGGGAATTTTATACGATCTCGGTTCGCATTTAATTGATCAGCCACTTGTTCTATTTGGATTTCCGCAAGCGATAACTGCAGATATTCGTGTGCAGCGCGAAGGCACAAAAGCGACTGATAATTTTGAATTGATATTACATTATCCAAACTTAAAAGTTACATTAAAAGCAGGCATGTTGGTAAGTCAGCCTTTACCACGATATATTTTATTGGGCGATAAAGGCAGCTTTATAAAATATGGTTTGGATGTACAGGAAGTTGCTTTAAAAGCCGGTTTAACGCCATATACAAAAAGCGATTGGGGAATAGAGCACGAAAGCGTTTGGGGCAATTTAGTTACTGAAATTAATGGTGTACATTTTTCAGGAAAAGTACAAAGTGAAGTGGGCGATTATCGCGGTTATTATGAAAATGTTTACAACGCAATTGTTGATAATACACCTTTGGATGTTACGGCTGAACATGCACGCAATATTATTCGTGTTATTGAATTAGCGATGCAAAGTAATGATGAAAGAAGAACGGTTAATTGTGCAGGTGAGTTTGTATAGTTAGATTATTCTTCAACCGCAATAATGCCATTCTTTGCAAACGCAATTTTATGTTGTTTGTATAATGCGCCGGTCGTCATCTTAAAAGTTTTCTTGCTCATGCCGAAGAAATTATAAATTTCCTGCGGGTCACTTTTATCGTGATAAGGCAAATAATTATTATTCTCTTTTAATAGCCGCAATATTTTTTCTTCTTCTTTTTCTATGCGCTCATAACCGGGTTTATCAAGCACAACATCTATTTTATTATCGTCACGAATAGTTTTAATAAAACCTTTCAGCTTATCGCCAATTTCTATTTTTCGATAGACTTCATTTGAATGCAATAAACCCGTGTGTTTATTATTGATGATCATTACATAACCAAGATCACTTTCACGTTGCACATTTAATTCTACCTCATCCAATTCTTTCACTGTAAGTTCATCGTTGCTGATTTGTTTTTCAATTTTTTCTGTTGCTGCAACGCGGCCTGTTTGCTCATCAATATAAATTTTTACAAGGTATTCGCCGCCTTTGCGCATTCTTGTAAGCTGCTGGCTTTTTGCTACAAAAATATCTTTCATCAAACCCCAATCCAGAAAAGCGCCATACTCGGTTGTGCTCACGCATTGCAGTTGTACAATATCGTCAACAATACCTTTCGGTTCTTGCGTTGTGGCAATTAAACGATTATCAGAATCATGATAAAGAAATACTTTTATTTCATCGCCAATGCGCAAACCTTTTGGAGCAAACCTTTTTGGTAAAAGAATTCCGTCTTTTCCATCATCAAGATAAAAACCGAATTCTACTTTGCGGGAAACTTTGAGTGTATTGTAAACGCCAACCTGTATCATGAAACGAATTATATGCAGGTAAAGATAGTATCATCGCATTCAATAAATAACCGGGCGATTTCAATTACAAGGTTGCTTTAATAAGCATAAATAAATGGTTATGTGATAATTTGGTGAAATTGGTAATTTTATTCAGCTCTTTTTATAACCGATTCATTAATCTCACTAAATTTTTTGTTATGCCTGTGAAACTTTACTCCATTGCATTTCTATGTTTTTTATTTTTAAATGTAAAAGCTCAACCCGGCAAAATTGATTCATCATTTGGAAACAACGGCTTTTCTGATATTGATGCTCACAACGGTTCCTACGATCTTTTTAAAACACTTGCGCTTCAGCCTGATGGGAAAATTGTTTGTATCGGAACATATAATGATACAATAAACAACGGCTATTCTGATGAACATTCTTACCTGATGCGTTTTAAGCAAAATGGATCAAGAGACAGTTCATTTGGTGTTAATGGATTTGTGCAGGTGATTATGAATACCGCATATTTAAACACAGAAGTTACAGATTTAAAAATTCAGCCTGATGGTAAAATTTTAATTTGTGGACATGGAAATGGACAACTGATTTCTCTACGCGATTTTGCAGTGTTGCGTTATAATTCAAATGGCAAACCTGACGCAGGTTTTGGAAATAACGGCGTTGTAATAACTGATATAAATAATGAAGATGGTGAAGATGTTCCTTACGGGATTGGATTGCAACCTGATGGAAAAATAATTGTTGCGGGTGGAAGTAATTCTTTATCTCATACAGGCTTTGCTGTTGTTCGTTATAATCAAAACGGATCATTAGATGCAACGTTCGGCACAAATGGAATAAGCCGTTTTCCTGTTCAAAATAATAATAATATTTCTTATACTGTTTACCAGGCTTCATTACAAGTTGATGCGAATGGGAAAATTTATGCAGCGGGATCGTATAGTAGTTTCAGAGGAAATTTTTCAACCGGAAGTTTTTTGTTGAAATATACACCTGGCGGCACACCTGATTCATC
>JBDUBY010000378.1:0-9098 GCA_040003735.1 Parafilimonas sp. | reverse complement strand
TGAAAAATATTATATGTTGTTTGCCTTACATTTACCGCGTTATAAAGCAATAAAGAAACCGTTCATGCGCTCAACAAAAATTTTATCTCTTTCTTTAGTTTTTATTTTAGTTTTTGTGTTTGTAAGATGTTCTTCAGGAAGTGCAAAAAAAAACCCTCCAAGAAAAGATACTACGCTTTTAAGTAAACCCGATTTTGAATTTAATTCTTTGAACCCGCAACAGGCAGCTTATTATGCAAATGCAGTAGAAGATTTTTACGAGAAGCGCCTTGAAAAAACAGGTTTTAACGGTGCAATACTTGTTGCAAAAAATGGACAAATCTTGTTTGAGAAATACAGAGGCTATAGCAATTTCAGAAAAAAAGATTCAATCAATGAACATACACCATTTCATCTTGCTTCTATCTCAAAAACCTTTACAGGAATGGCTGTTTTGAAATTGTGGGAAGAAGGCAAGCTTTCTTTAGATGATTCGTTACAAAAATATTTTCCGCAATTACCTTATCATGGAATTACTATAAAAATGTTATTGAGTCATCGCAGCGGTTTACCGAACTATTTATATTTTATGGATAGCATTTGGGATAAACATAAAGAGATGACAAATGAAGATGTGTTGAATGCTTTGATCGTTCATCATCCGCAAATACAAAGTTTTCCCGACAAAAGATTTCAGTATTGCAACACTAATTTTATGTTGCTGGCTTTAATAGTTGAAAAAATTACTGGTGAAGATTTCCCTGATTACATGAAGCAAAATGTTTTTGAGCCGATTGGCATGAATGACACCTATATTTTTTCTATAAAAGATACAGCAAATTATAATCCTACATGGTCTGTGTCGAGGCCATTCCCGATGGATGCATGGGATTGCACTTATGGTGATAAAAATGTGTACAGCACGGTGAATGATTTATTTACGTGGGACAAATCTTTGTATCAGCATACATTCTTAAAAAAGTCAACGCTTGATATGGCTTTTACACCAACAAGCAATGAATATCATTCGATGCATAATTATGGCTTAGCATGGAGATTATTTATAAGTCATGGTGATACAGTTGTATATCATAATGGTAAATGGCACGGCACAAATACTTCTTTTATTCGTCTTGTGCAGGATACTGCAACCATTATAGTTTTGGGCAATAAAGAAAACAGGAATATTTACCAGTCAAAAGAAATGGAAGGCATTTTCAATGGAAAATCCGAAATGGATAAACTGGATGAATGAGGTTATAAGTTGTGTAGGCATCATCGCATATTTGTATAAACACATAACTTATACTTCGCTAACGTATCTTGCGGCTTTCTAAACTCATAATTCATAACTTATAATTTATAATTGATATGAGCGTTTTGCTTAATAAAGATTCAAAAGTAATTGTACAGGGTTTTACCGGAACTGAAGGCAGCTTTCATGCAAGCCAGATGATTGAATACGGAACCAATGTAGTTGGCGGTGTTACACCAAATAAAGGCGGCACAACGCATCTTGATCGTCCCGTTTTTAATACTGTCGCTGATGCATTGAAAGAAACCGGCGCTAATGTGAGTATCATATTTGTTCCGCCTGCATTTGCTGCTGATGCAATTATGGAAAGCGCAGAGGCCGGCATTGAATTAATTGTTTGTATTACTGAAGGCATTCCTGTGCAAGACATGGTGAAAGTGAAAAATTATTTGCAAGGAAAATCATCCAGATTAATTGGACCAAATTGCCCCGGCGTTATAACTGCTGATGAAGCAAAAGTTGGTATTATGCCGGGATTTATTTTTAAGAAAGGAAAGATTGGTATCGTTTCAAAATCAGGAACGCTTACTTATGAAGCTGCAGACCAGGTTGTAAAAGCAGGACTTGGAATCAGTACTGCTATTGGTATTGGCGGCGACCCGATTATTGGCACAACTACTAAAGAAGCGGTTGAATTATTTATGAATGATGATGAAACTGAAGGCATTGTTATGATTGGTGAAATTGGCGGCGGTATGGAAGCAGAAGCTGCACGATGGATAAAAGAAAATAGCCGTAAACCTGTTGTTGGTTTTATTGCCGGCCAAACTGCGCCGGCGGGCCGCAGAATGGGACATGCAGGCGCTATTATTGGTGGCGAAGAAGATACTGCAAAAGCAAAAATGAAAATATTAAGCGAATGTGGCGTTTATGTTGTTGAAAGTCCTGCAAATATTGGGAAAACGATGGCAGAAGTTTTAAAGAAATAATTTGCTGCGAATCAAAAAAAACTGCGAAGTATTTGCTTCGCAGTTTTTATTTATACAAGTTCATATTAGAACTCTTCTCTTAACTTTTTTGGCAAAGATTGAACAATAAGATCATAAGAATCATCAATCATTTCTTTTATAAGTTTTGTTGAAATGCTTCCATCAATTACAACAGTATTCCAGTGTTTTTTATTCATGTGATAACCGGGTTTGATGGCATCATATTCTTCACGTAATTCAATAGCTTTTTCAGGATCACACTTCGCATTAAACTGTAAAGGATCAGCATCAAGCGAAACCAATAAAAATATTTTTTCTTTCACTCTAAACACTAACGTTGTTTCGCCAAAAGGAAAATCTTCTGTAACAGCTTTTTTAGATAAACAATATTCACGAAGTGTTTCTATGTTCATGAAATTATTATTTCATTTCTTTCCAGGCATTAATTAATCCATTGGTTGATGAATCGTGCGTTGTTATCTTTTCATTATTCTCTAATTCAGGCAACACTTTTTTCGCAAGTTGTTTTCCTAGCTCAACGCCCCACTGGTCAAAAGAAAAAATATTCCATATAACACCTTGTACAAAAATTTTATGTTCATACAAAGCAATAAGGTTGCCCAATGTTTTTGGTGTAATTTCTTTTACTAAAAAAGAATTAGTTGGCTTATTGCCTTTAAATACTTTAAACGGCAACAGCTTTTTTATTTCTTCAGGAGTTTTGCCATCATTTTTTAATTCCTCTCTTACTTCTGCTTCATCTTTTCCTTTCATTAAAGCCTCAGTTTGCGCAAAAAAGTTGCTCAGCAGTTTTACATGGTGATCGCCAACCAGGTTATGTGTAATTGCAGGCGCAATAAAATCGCATGGAATTATTAATGTGCCCTGGTGAATTAATTGATAAAATGCATGCTGGCCATTTGTACCTGGTTCGCCCCAAACTATCGGGCCGGTATGGTAACTTGTTTCGCTTCCATTTCTGTCAACATATTTGCCATTACTTTCCATATTTCCCTGCTGAAAATAAGCGGGAAAGCGATGCATGTATTGATCATAAGGAAGAATTGCTTCTGTTTGTGCTTGGAAAAAATTTGTGTACCAGATTCCAATCAGCGCCATTAAAACAGGAATGTTTTTATCGAAAGCAGTTGTTTTAAAATGTACATCAGTTTCGTACCCGCCTTTTAAAAGTTGTTCAAAATTATCATAGCCAACAGTTAATGCAATTGATAAACCGATGGCGCTCCACAACGAATATCTTCCGCCAACCCAATCCCAAAATTCAAACATGTTTGCAGGATCAATTCCAAACTTTTTTACTTCTTCTGTATTTGTGCTTAATGCGGCAAAATGTTTTGCAATTTGATTTTCATCTTGCGCAGATTGTAAAAACCATTCACGTGCAGTATTTGCATTTGTCATGGTTTCCTGTGTTGTAAATGTTTTGGATGCAATTAAAAAAAGTGTTTCATCCGGCGTAATTTTTTTAAGCGTTTCAACTATTTGCGTGCCATCAATATTGCTTATAAAATATGCTTGTATATCTTCAATCCAATAAGGTTTTAAGGCTTCTGTAACCATCACAGGACCTAAATCGCTTCCGCCAATTCCAATATTTACAATGTATTTTATTTTTTTGCCTGAATAACCTTTCCATTCGCCGCTATGAATTTTTTCGCAGAATTCTTTCATCTGTTTTTGTACGCGGTGCACATCAGGCATTACATCTTTGCCATCACTCATCACAGGTTCGCCGCTAAAATTTCTTAATGCGGTGTGCAATACAGAACGGTTTTCTGTTTCATTAATCTTAACACCACTAAACATTTCTACTATGCCATCTTTTACTTTACAATCATCTGCCAATTGTAAAAGCAATTGCAATGTTTTTTGTGTAATGATATTTTTTGAATAATCGAAAAGTATATCATCAAAAGAAATAGAGAATTTTTTAAAACGGTCTGCATCATCATTAAATAAGCGCTTCATTAATGTATTGCGCATTTCATCATGATGTTTTGTAAGTAAGAACCAGGCTTGTGTACTCGACGGATTAATTTTCGGTAGCATTTAAATCAGGTTTATATATTTTTTTCAGCGTTTGCAAAACTACAACTGATTAATTACTTGTAATGTTTCATTAATCATATCAGTATTTATATCCAAATGTGTAACGATTCTTATTTGCGTTTTTGAAATTGAAATTACAAGGATATCATGTTTTTTAAATTCTTCAGCTAATGATGTTGCAGAATATTTTCCATCTACTTCAAATATTATTATATTTGTTTCAACAGGCATCATAGCTGTTACAAAATCTTTTTGCTGCAATGCAGTTGCCAATTGTTTTGCATGATAGTGATCTTCTTTTAATCTATCAATATTATTATCCAAAGCATAAATGCAGGCTGCAGCCAAATAACCAGCCTGACGCATTCCTCCACCAAAAACTTTTCTTACTCTTCTTGCTTTTGTAATAAATTTTTTTGTACCGATAAGAACGCTGCCAACAGGCGCGCCTAAACCTTTACTAATGCAAATTGAAATGCTGTCAAAAATTTTTCCATAATGTTTAGGTGATTCATTTTTTTCAACAATTGCATTAAATAATCTTGCGCCATCTAAATGAAAACGCAGATCATTTGCTTCGCAGATTTTTTTTATTTGTTTGATGTCTTCAAAATCATAACAACTTCCGCCACCGCGGTTAGCGGTGTTTTCCAATGAAACTAATTTTGAAATTGGTTTATGAACATCATTTTTATTATTGATTGATTCTTCAACCTGCACTGCGGTTATTCTTCCATAATTGCCATCAATCAATTTTACAGAACAACCCGAATTAACAGCAATGCCACCACCTTCATATTGATAAATATGCGACAACTTTTCGCAGATAATTTCGTCGCCTGGTTGCGTATGGCATTTAATAGCAATTTGATTTGTCATTGTTCCGCTCGGGCAAAAAATTCCAGCTTCCATTCCAAACATAGAAGCAACTTTTTCTTCTAATGCATTTACAGTTGCATCTTCTCCAAAAACATCATCACCAACATTTGCCTGAATCATCGCCTGCAGCATAGCTGCTGTTGGTTTTGTAACAGTATCGCTGCGAAAATCAATCATGCGTGCGAAGATAAATGCAATGGAATTTAATAAGGTTGTAAAATTTTACCATAAGCTTGATGCAATTATTTATCATGCAGAAGGGTAGTTGTTTTAATGATAACACGGTCTTAATTATAAAAAATGCCGCTTGTTTTGATTTTACTTCGTAATAAAAAAATGAAAGCAGCCGTTTTACATCAATATGGTGAAAACCCAAAGTATGAAGATCTTGTTGAGCCGATACCAGCCAATGAGCAGCAGGTTTTGATAACAGTAAAAGCTGCCTCTGTAAAACGATAGATAAATTGAAAGCAAGCGGAAAACATTATACCGGTTATAAAACTTTCCTGCAGAGGTTGATATAGATGGCGCAGGAATTTTAGAAGATGGAATAAAGGTTTATTAAAATATCTTAAAAACTATGTATCTGTTAACAAGCATCATGATATTGTTATCGTACTGGTAAAATATTTCCGATAATTTTTCTGCAGGTTTAATTTTCTATTTTCCTTAATAAATATCTCTTTGAAACATTCTTGTGCTTATACATCAAGTTGTACTTTGCGCGCTTTTTAATCAAATAAATTTTATGCAGTTATTAATAAAAAGAGTTGTAGTGTATTGTTTTACTTTTTGTATTGTAAGCTTGTTGCATGCGCAGGATATGGATAAATATTCCGCAAAAAATTGGCAGCTAATGGATCTTACTAAAGACAGTGTGTATGGTGCCAGTGTTACGAAAGCTTATGATGAATTATTGGCTGGCAAAAAAAGCCATACTGTTATTGTTGCAGTAATTGATGCAGGCATTGATACAGCGCATGAAGATTTAAAAGGACATGTGTGGACAAATACAAAAGAAATTCCAGGTAATGGAATTGATGACGATCATAATGGTTATGTTGATGATGTGCATGGATGGAATTTTCTCGGTGGTAAAAATGGCCGTAACATTGAAAGCGAAAGCCTTGAAGCATACCGCGAATATTATCGCTTACATGCTGTGTATGGAAATATTACAGATAGTGCGCAAGTGGCTGCTGATAAAAAAGAAGAATACCGTTATTGGCTGATTTTACAAAATAGCCACACAGAAGATTCAGTTAAAGCGTCTCAAACAATATCAGGTATGCAGCCGCTATTATCTATGTTGAAAAATATTGATAGTATCTGGCAAATTCAATTGCATAAAGATTCGGTAACAGTTGGTGATATTAAAGCAGCATTGGTATCAGATTCTTCTGCTTCAACAACTGCAGACAGTCTTGGTAAGATTGCAGTGATGTTTTATGAAAGGCGTAACATTCCTGACGATTATCCAATTGAAATATTACTCGACGGCGGCATGAAATATTATGAAACACAGCAAAAAACATTGCAAAGTTTTTCTATTGATCCAAATGCTGCAAGACGGGATATTGTTGGCGATGATTTTGATAACATCAATGACAAAAATTATGGCAATCCAAATGTTGATGCAGGTACACCTACGCATGGTACACATGTAGCCGGTATTATTGCAGCAACACGAAATAACAATATTGGAATGGATGGAGTAGATGATAACGTTATAATAATGCCTGTAAGAGCAGTGCCTGATGGCGATGAAAGAGATAAAGATATTGCACTTGCCATACGTTATGCTGTTGATAACGGCGCACAAATAATAAGTATGAGTTTTGGCAAACCATATTCGCCCGGCAAATCCTGGGTGGATGATGCTGTAAAATATGCGGCAAAGAAAGATGTACTGCTGGTACATGCTGCCGGCAATGATGGAAAAGATATTGATACAACAAATGATTATCCAAGCCCTGACTTTTTAAACAATGGTGGCAAGGCAACAACTTATATAACTGTTGGTGCAAGTGCCGGTGGACCAGATAGTTTGCTGGCTGCTTCATTTTCTAATTATGGTTCAAAAGAAGTAGATCTTTTTTCTCCCGGTGTTAATGTTTATTCCACTATACCTGGTGATAAATATGCAGCATTCAGCGGTACGAGTATGGCGACGCCTGTTGTTAGTGGCGTAGCTGCATTAGTGCTTGAATATTATCCAAAGCTTAGTGCAAAGCAATTAAAATATGTGTTGGAAAATTCTGTATCAACTTATCCAAATGATATGGTTAAAGAGCCAGGAACAGGTAATGATGTTGAGTTTAGTACACTATCAAAAACCGGTGGTATTGTAAATGCTTATAATGCATTAAAACTTGCCGCTACTATTAAAGGTGAAAGAAAATAATTGCTGGCTTTCTAAATAATTTAGATAATATAATTCCCGCGAAAGCGGGAATTTTTTTTAGATAACTGCTAGTTATTCTGATACAATATTTTAATGAAATCCCAGCCCCTGCATAAATAATCGGGTTAATGGTTTTCTTCAATCTTAAAAAAATTTGCGTAGTCAAATAACTACGTATATATTTGTAGTCAAATAGCTACATAACAGAAATGTAATTAGATGTATGCTGATCAATTTAAAATACAAAGTACAAAGATGAACTTAAGACGAGATGTGTTCCAGGCAATAGCAGACCCTACAAGAAGGGCCATATTGATGTTAGTAGCCTCACAAGCTATCACAGCTGGCGGAATAGCGGCAAACTTTGACACTGCAAGACCAACAGTTTCAAAACACCTGCAAATACTCACTGAGTGCGAATTGCTTAAACAAGAGCAAAACGGCCGGGAAATTTATTATCATATAAATGCAAAAAAAATGAAAGAAGTAGCCGATTTTATTGAACCATTCCGCAAAATGTGGGATGACAGGTTTAATGCTTTAGAAGCTGTAATGAAAAAATACAAAACAAAAAAGTAAGATTAAAATCAATATCAGTAATAATTAAAAAATGGAGCAGAAACCATAATAAAACGGGAGACACTGAAAATCCAAAAGAGTAGGAAATTAAAATTAATCTATATGAACAAAGGCATTAAAACTGTTATTTATCCTGTTAAGGACATAATTCAGGCAAAAACACTATTTCGTAAATTCTTAGAAGTTGAACCGTACGCAGATCAACCTTATTATGTTGGTTTTAAGATTAACGACCAGGATATTGGATTAGTACCTAACAATCCGGAAGCAGGAATGACTGCATTTTATCATGTAGACGACATTAAAAATAGTTTACAAATTCTTCTTGATGCCGGTGCGGAAATCATTCAAAATATAAAAAATGTTGGAGGTGAGAGATTAATTGCAAGTGTAAAAGATAATGATAACAACATCATCGGGCTTATTCAAAATTAATGAAAACAAACACTATTGCTAAAATATATGGAACAAAAAACAAAGATCAACGCTGAAGAAGGCAAGCAGGAATTGGCCATTGTAAGAGAATTCGAATTGCCATTGAATTTGCTTTTTAAAGCATTTTCAGAACCCGAAATTGTTGAACAATGGATGGGAACGAAAGTGCTTAAACTTGAAAGCAAAAAACATGGCAGTTATCAATTTGAAACAACCGACCCTAAAGGAAACAAACATGGTTTTAATGGTGTAATCCATGAGTTTATTTCAAACAAAAAAATTACCCGAACATTTGAAATGGAGAATACTCCTTACGGCGTTCAGCTTGAAGTGTATGAATTTGAAGAACTCGGCGAAGACACCAGTAAACTAACGATGCATGTAATTTATGAATCGGTCGCACAAAGAAACGAGGTGTTGAAATTGCCATTTGCTCAAGGCATAAACTGGGCCCATAACAGGTTACAGGAAATTGTAAGTAAATTAAAATAATACATTATGGAAAAGA
>JBDUBY010000405.1:0-2722 GCA_040003735.1 Parafilimonas sp. | reverse complement strand
AGGCACAACTTATTCAATCAGAAAAAATGGCTTCACTTGGCGAGCTTACTGCAGGTATTGCGCACGAAATTCAAAACCCGTTAAATTTTGTAAATAATTTTTCTGATATAAATAAAGATTTGCTTGTTGAAATGAAAGACGAGATCGATAAAGGAAATTTGGATGATGCAAAAACACTGGCTGATGATGTAATTGATAACCAGAAAAGAATAAATTTTCATGGCAAACGCGCTGAATCAATTGTGAAAAATATGCTGCTTCATTCAAGAAAAAATGCAGGGCAGAAAGAACCGGTAGATATTAATGTTTTAGCTGATGAATATTTAAGATTAAGTTATCATGGATTGCGTGCGAAAGACAAAAGTTTTAATGCAGATTTTAAAACAGATTTTGACGCATCAATTGGGAAAATAAATATTATTTCGCAGGATATTGGAAGGGTGTTGCTTAATCTTTTTAATAATGGTTTTTATGAAATAAATGAAAAAAGAAAAACTGCCGGCAACAATTACCAGCCGGTTATTTCAGTTCAAACAAAAAAAATAGATAACAAGGTTGAAATTATTATTGCAGATAATGGCAATGGGATACCGAAAAATGTTATCGACAAAATTTATCAACCTTTTTTTACAACAAAACCAACCGGTGAAGGCACTGGTCTGGGTTTAAGTTTAAGCTATGATATTATCAGCAAAGAACATAATGGAACAATAAAAGTTGAGACAGTGCAAGGCGAAGGATCAACGTTTATAATTCAATTACCAATAGTATAAAATATTTGCAGCAATTATAGTTTTGCTGTTATAGAAAGCATTAATCATTACATTAAATTTACTTTATGAAAATTCTTGTAGTAGACGACGAACATGATATACAGGCTTTATTTCAGCAGCGCTTTAGAAAAGAAACAAAAAATGGTGAAATGCAATTTGCATTTGCATTTTCTGGAGAAGAAGCGCTTAACTATGTTCATCAACATAATCATGAGGTTATTTTAATTTTGTCTGATATCAACATGCCCGGCATGAGTGGTTTGGTATTGCTTGAAAAAATTAAAGAAGAATTTGCAACGCCACCGCCAATAGTAATGATGGTTACTGCGTATGGTGATAGCGAAAATTATGATAAAGCAATGCAATTAGGCGCTGATGATTTTCTTACAAAGCCGGTTGATTTTACTTTATTAAAAGAAAAATTAAAAACATTGATACATGTCTAAGATATTGGTGGTAGATGATGAAACAGATCTTGAGGTGCTGATCAAACAAAAATTTCGTAAACAAATACGAGAACGCCAATACGATTTTGTTTTTGCATTTAACGGAAAAGAAGCGTTGGAAAAGATCCATCAGCAATCGGATATTGATATGGTTTTTAGTGATATTAATATGCCGGAAATGGATGGTTTAACGCTGCTGGAAAAGCTGAATGAAATAAACCCGATCATAAAAGCAGTTATCGTTTCTGCATACGGTGATATGGATAACATTCGCAGTGCAATGAATAAAGGTGCATTCGATTTTATCTGCAAGCCTGTAAACTTTGATGACCTTGAAGTTACTTTAAAAAAAACAATGACTTATGTTACGCAATTAAAACAAACACTGCAGGCAATAAAAGAAAATAACATTCTTAAAATGTATGTTGATCAATCTGTGTTGCAGTTTATGGAAAAGCGCGAGTTTGAGCAATCGCTTACGGTAAACGAAAGTGTAGAAGCCACCGTTGTTTTTATTGATGTATGTGGGTTTACATCAATTACAGAAACTGAAAAACCTGATATTGTAATTGGCTTGCTTAATAATTATTTTGATGTAATGGTGAAAGATATTATTGCACAAAATGGATACATTGACAAATTTATTGGCGATGCTGTAATGGCTGTTTTTCGCGGAGAATTTCATTTAGACCGTGCTGTGGAAGCTTCACTTTCCATAAGAAATAATATTAAACAATTATCAGCAGCAACTTCTCATAATTTTTTTCCACAGGTATCAATTGGTATCAATAGCGGCGAAATGATTTTTGGGAACATTGGTTCTGCAAGCCTTCGCCGATTAGATTATACAGTAATAGGCGATGCCGTTAATACTGCACAAAGATTGCAAAGCAAGGCACAACCTGCACAGGTACTTATCTCCGGAGATTCATATGAAAAAATAAAAGAGTCATTTAACTGTGCGCTTGTTGCCGAAATGAGTTTAAAAAATAAAAAGGAACCTTTAGACGTGTATGAAGTGTTGAATTAGAAATTATTTTTGAACACAGAATCTTATCAGATGCAATTGGAAAAACTAAAAGCTTTTATTCTTGAAAAACTACATAAGGAATTGCCGCATTGGTTAACATACCATAGTGTTCATCATACCGAAGAAGTTACACAACATGCATTTGAATTGGGGAAGGCAGAAGAACTATCACCAGATGAATTATTAATACTTCAAACCGCAGCCGTTTTACATGATACAGGTTTTTTAGTTACTGTTCAGGATCATGAAAAAGCTTCATGCGGATTTGCACGTGAATATCTTCCATTATATGAATATAATGATAAGCAAATTGAACAGGTTTGTAAAACAATAATGGCAACGCAATTGCCCCAATCTCCTTTTGATAAATTATCTAAAGTTTTGTGCGATGCAGATCTCTATTATCTCGGAACAAATAATTACCAGTTATATGCGGGAAGGCTTTATCGTGAAATGAAACATTTTTCGCCGGG
>JBDUBY010000016.1:0-2729 GCA_040003735.1 Parafilimonas sp. | reverse complement strand
AAAAAAACTGATTCATTTGTGCAAACAGATGTAATGGTTATTTTATCGCTATCAACGCAACCATATTGATTAAAAACTTTTAAAGTATAGGTTGTGGTTTTGCCCACCGTGGCCACGGGTTGCAAACAATTATTGCAGGAAAGCTCGGTTGCAGGCGACCACAAAGGATTTTGTGCATCAACACTTGCGGTGGTTGCAATGTTATAGGTTGAACCGATAAGAACCTGTACTGAACTATCTATAATATTTACAGTAGGGCTTGGATTAACAATTACATTCACCACGGCCATATCAGAAAAACAATTATTACTATCTTTTCCAGTAACAGTATATGTAGTATTTGTTAAAGGAGAAGCAATTGGATTTGATATAGATGAATTGCTTAAGCTAATTGCCGGACTCCAGCTATAGCTATCAGTTCCGCTTGAATTCAGCATTACAGAATCACCTGCGCAAATTGAATAAGAATTTGGCTGTGCTACAATTAATTCTTTTGTTTGAACATTTACATTTACCGAATCTAAAGCTGAACAGCCATTAGTTGTACCTGTAACATAATATGTAGTGGTTTGAGTTGGTGTCGCAATTGGATTGGTGCAATTGGTGCAACTTAAATCCTGGCTGGAACGCCAAACATAACTTGTTGCTCCGGCGGGCTCTAATGTAAGGCTTGTATTTGCACATACGAATGTATCCAGTCCTGCATCAACAATTGGAGATGAAAAAATATTTACTGTATGTATTGCAGAATCAGTACAGCTATTGGCATCAGTAAGGTTTAGTTTCACATTATAAGTTCCGGGGTATGCATAATTGTAATTTGAAGAGCCACCCGTAGTTGAAGAAATGCCATCGCCATAACTCCAAAGCCATTGTGTTATTTTTGAGCCTGCTGCGGTTGATGTGTCCTCAAATGTATTACTTGAATTAGTGCATCCGGTTGTATCGAGCGAGAAACCTGCAGTAGGGCCGTTGATAATTATATCACCGTTAAAATTTACGTCTTCTTTACAATTTTGATCATCGTGTATCGTGACGACCGGAATGAAGTTTCCGGTATCAGTGTAAGAATAAGCTATTGTATTGTTATATCCAGCCCTTGTTACGCTATCTCCGAAATGCCAGTAGAAAAGCCCTGTATTTGTACTATCATAATTTACAGTAGTAAACTGTATAGTGTCGAATTTACAATAGAAATTTTTTACAGGCGAAATCTGTAATACAGGTGTTGAGACTTTAATACGAAAAGTTTCTGTCGCTGTATCACTACATGCGCTTCCATCAATTATTAACCTAGCAATATAAATTCCCGGTGAATTATAAACATGCACGATATTTGGGCTTGTAGATGTTTGACCATCACCAAAATCCCATAGCCTGCTAATTCCGCCTATTGAGCTATCAAAAAATTTAATTGTAAACCTGTCACTGCAATTAATATGTGATACCATTTTTGCAACAGGGCCATCAACGTGTATATATTTTGGAATTGTTAATGAATCCTTACAGCCGTTTTCAAACACTGTAAGCTTTACATTGAATGTCCCGGTATCCTGATAATGATAAAGCGGGTTTTTATCAACACTAATGCCTCCGTCTCCGAAATTCCATAATGAAGCTGTGATATTGTCGGAGGATTTATTTTTAAAATTTCTTATTGATGAAGCGCAACCGCTAAGCGGCAAGGCTGAAAAATCAGCAACTGGTTTATTACCTGCCCTAACTACACCATTTTTTTTAATAGTCGCAGAGCATCCCTGTGTTGTTTCTACAGTTAATGAAACATTGTATTTTCCTACAGTAGTAAATGTATGCATTGGGTTTTGCTGGTCTGAAGTAGTACCATCATCAAAATTCCATAGCCAGCTTTTTACAGAAGCATTGAAAAAATTACTCGAGTCTTGAAAAGCAGTTTGTAAGGAAACGCAACCTGAATCGCCTGAAAGTATATTGAAATTTACTGCAGGCGTTGCAAATACAGTTATGTAATTATCCTTTTCTTCAAAATCCTGCTCTGCTGAATTTCTAACAATTAACCTTACAGAATAACTTCCAGTTAAAGGATAGGTAACAGAAGGGTTTTGTAAAGATGATGTGATGCCATTGCCAAAATCCCAAAACCATGAAGTGGGAGAACCTGTAGAATTATCATTAAACTGCACTGTAAGACGTGAACAACCTTGCGTACTTGCAGCAGAAAAATCTGCATTCAATTGGGCTGATGCAGCGTTACAAATAAGCAATATGAGTACAGAAAAAAAACATTTCATAAGATGGTTTCGATCTTATGTTTAAAAATTTCTTTTGCAATATTAAACAAACCTTTAAGCATTAAGATTTTAAAACGCATAAAGTGTTTGTAAATTGTTTCTTACAGGCGCTGTATAAGCATATAGGTTAAATGTTTTATTGATATCAGGATTTTTCTTTTAAACCCTTTTCTCTTAATAGTTAAAAGATTATTTTTGCGCCTCTTAAAAAGGCGGGATAGCTCAGGTGGTTAGAGCGTCGGATTCATAACCCGGAGGTCTCGGGTTCAATTCCCGATCCCGCTACAAAGCTGAAACATTTGATTAGTAAGTGTTTCAGCTTTTTAATTGTATCAAAGTGGTATATAATTTATAGCAACTCATAACAAAAATAGATAACAAAAAACACTACAAAATAAAACTCAATTACAAAATGCATGTTTCAGTATTTACCTGAGTGTCTGTAATCAAAAATCTTTA
>JBDUBY010000004.1:0-2733 GCA_040003735.1 Parafilimonas sp. | reverse complement strand
GTTTTCAAACATTTTAAATTTATCAGCTAAGTCCATTTTTGTATTGCCACATAAATAAAACAATAAATAAAGCAACGCCAATTGTAGTTACCAGCCAGGCAAAAAAGTATTTTGTCAGGTAAGATGATGGCACATTATTACTAACCATTTTTCTTCGCACAAAAACAAACACTATAATTCTTTGCAAGATTAACCCGATAAAAAAAGATGATGTTACAGTTGTGTATTTATCAGGATACTTGCTGATGAAAAAATAAAAAGCGGCAATTAAAATTATAGTGAATACAAGACTCATTTGCGAGAGTTGCATAATACCTTTTGACATTACTTTGCCTTTATCTTCATCTTTTAGATTTTTGAATGCACTTATTTGTATAAAGCGTGCAGCAAATATGGAAACAAGTAAAACGATAAATGAATAATCCATTTTGATGTAGGTTTAATTGATCAATAGAATTAATGTAGTACAAGGGAGTGACACAACGATGTTCAATAGAATTTCGATTGCTGACTACATAATAAAAATAATGCGAAACATTCAAAATTTTGTATCGCACAGAGCTCGCAGAGCAAACTGAGTTTAATAATTTCTCTGTGATCTCTGTTAACTCTGTGCGCTACATTTATTTCAACTTTGCAAGCGCTTCTTTAATTCTTGCCCAGCCTTTTTCAATATTGTGCATGCTGTTGGCAAAAGAAAAACGAACGCAATTTGGCTCGCCAAAAGCATCGCCCATTACGCTTGAAACATGCGCGGTATTTAAGAGATACATGCAAAAATCATTTGCATTTTTAATGGTTGTTTCACCATCAGTTTTTCCAAAATAATACGTTACATCAGGAAAAATATAGAATGCACCCTGCGGCTCAAAACATTTTAATCCTGGTACATCGTTAACAAGCTGCATTACTTTTTTTCTGCGCGCCGTAAACTCTTCTACCATTTTATAACTTGCTTCAAGATCTGAAGTAAGCGCAACAATTGCTGAGCGCTGTGCAATTGAATTTGTGCCGCTTGTAAATTGGCCTTGTATTTTTTCTGTTGCTTTTGCGATGTCTGCGTTTGCAGCAATATAACCAAGTCGCCAGCCCGTCATGGCAAAGCCTTTGCTTAAACCATTTACAATAATAACGCGGTCTTTAATATCATCAAACTGCGCAATGCTTTCATTCTTGCCAACAAAATTTATATACTCATAAATTTCATCTGAAATAATTGCAATGTCTGGATGTTTTTTGAACACTTCAGCCAAACCTTTTAATTCTTCTTTTGAATATACTGCACCAGATGGATTGCATGGTGACGAAAACAAAAATGCTTTTGTATTTGTTGTGATAGCGTCTTCTAATTGTTGCGGTGAAATTTTAAAGTCATCTTCAGGCTTTGTGCGGATTTCAACAACTTTTCCTTCAGCTAATTTTACCAACTCAGAATATGTTACCCAATACGGAGTTGGAATAATTACTTCTTCGCCTTTATCAACTAAAGCTAAAATTGTATTAGCCAGACTTTGTTTTGCGCCTGTTGATACAACGATATTTTCAGGCTTGAAATCAAGATTATTATCACGTTTAAATTTTGTACAAACGGCTTCACGTAAATCAAGGTAACCTGCAACCGGTGTGTAATGGCTCCAGTTATCGTTGATCGCTTTTATAGCTGCTTGTTTAATATGCTCAGGTGTATCAAAATCTGGTTCGCCTAAACTTAAATCAATAACATCAATTCCCTGCGCTCTTAACTCACGGCCGAGCTTAGCCATTTTTAAAGTTTCAGGTTCATTAAATCTTTGTAATAAAGAAGATAGTTGCATTGCTGTTTTTGTTTGGGATGCAAATATAAGCCCCAACCCTAAAGGGAGTTATTTGAAATATTTTATTAATTAAAAAATTTGTTTTAATACTAAGTTTTTAAACTCCCTTTAGGGTTGGGGCAATTCAATTTTTCCATCTTTCATATGTAAAACCCTGTCACTCATCTGGGCCATTTCTTCGTTATGTGTTACAATAAGAAATGTTTGCTTGAATTGATTGCGCAGGTCAACGAATAGCTGGTGTAATTCTCTTGCATGAACAGAATCGAGATTGCCTGTTGGCTCATCAGCAAAAACAATATCGGGTTTATTGATTAATGCACGCGCAACTGCAACACGCTGTTGTTCGCCACCACTTAACTGTGATGGTTTATTCTCAATACGGTCTTTTAAACCTAAAGTGGTTAAAAGCTCAATTGCCTGTTGCTCGGTTTGTTTTTTGCTGTTGCCTGCAATCCATGATGGAATGCAAACATTTTCAAGTGCAGTAAATTCAGGTAATAAATGGTGAAACTGGAAAACAAAACCAATATGATGATTGCGAAAATCTGCAAGCTTTTTTCCTTTTAAATTATGCATCGGAATATCATTCAAAAAAATTTCACCTTCATCCGGCGCATCCAAGGTGCCAAGTATATGCAGCAAAGTGCTTTTCCCCGCACCGGAAGAGCCTATGATACAAACAATCTCGCTGTTGTTTAATTTAAGATCAACACCTTTTAATACTTCTACCAGGCCATATTTCTTTTTTATATTTCGTGCAATCAGCATAAATTTTACTGCATTTTTTGAGCTCATTAAAGATGAGACAATTCGTTTCAACCCAACAAAATAACAAGTTTTGATGTGCATTAATAACTTTAAAAAAAGTGCATTTGGTTATTTCGCTACAAAACTTACTTTTGCGCAAAATTGAAAG
>JBDUBY010000316.1:0-2733 GCA_040003735.1 Parafilimonas sp. | reverse complement strand
TTGCAGTTCCTGTTGCATGGTTTGCTATGAACAAATGGCTGCAGGATTTTGCTTATAGAATAAGTATTGAGTGGTGGATGTTTTTGTTGCCAGGCTTAATTGCAATATGTATTGCATTAATCACTGTTTGCATACAATCTGTAAAAGCAGCTATTGCAAATCCTGTAAAAAGTTTAAGAATGGAGTAACAAATTTAAAGGGCGAATCGTAAAGCAATAATGCAGGAATAATCTTGCGTCATTTCATTAGAAATTAAATTGTATGTTCAAAAATTATTTTAAAGTTGCGTTGCGCAACTTGTGGAAGAACAAAGCTTTTTCTGCTATAAATATTATTGGCCTCGCCAGTGGACTTGCAGTTTGTTTGCTTATTGTTTTATATGTAGTTGATGAATTGAGTTACGATAAATATAATGTAAACGCAGACAGAATTTATCGCCTTGATGCAGATATTTATTTCAATAACACGTCCGCAATATTTGCTGAAGCTCCTGATCCTTTAGCACTTACATTAAAAAGAGAATATCCTGTAGTTGAAGAAATGGTGAGAGTGAATTATCAGAATGATATTCTTATTAAAAAAAATAATCAGAATGTGCAGGATCACAACGGAGCCTATGTTGATTCTACTTTCTTTAAAGTGTTCACCATTCCAATGGTTGCAGGCAATCCAACAACTGCATTAACGGAACCAAATTCCATTGTGATTGATGAAACAACAGCAAAAAAATATTTTAATACAACTAATGTTCTTGGTAAAACTTTATATGTTGATAATAACACAAATTGTAAAATAACCGGCGTTATTAAAGACATTCCAAAACAATCACATTTTCATTTTCATTTTATAAGGCAGAGAGGCAAAGACAATCCTTCATGGCTTAGCAACAACACGTATAATTATATTTTAGTGCAGAAAGGTGTAAGCCAGGCGCAAATGCAGAGAGATGTTGATGCAACAGTTGACAAATACATTGGTAAAGATCTCGCAGATCAATTGCATTCTTCTTTGAAAGATTTACAGAGCAAAGGCAATCATTTTATTTATCATTTAATGCCACTTACTGATATTCATTTGCATTCAAATAAACAATATGAAATTGAACCAAATGGCGATATTACTTACGTCTATATTTTTTCAGTAATAGCAATTTTTATTTTATTGATTGCCTGTGTAAACTTTATGAATCTTTCAACTGCCCGTTCTGCAAATCGTGCAAAGGAAGTTGGTATAAGAAAAGTTGCAGGTTCATTGCGTTCACATTTAATAGCACAATTTTTAACGGAGTCTGTTTTACTTAGCTTTTTATCATTACTGCTTGCTATTTTGCTGGCCGTGATATTGATGCCTTTCTTTAATCACTTGTCAGAAAAACAAATGAGTGTAACAACTTTATTTTCTACCTGGCTTTTCCCGGTTATGATTTCACTTGTTCTTGTTGTAGGATGTGTTGCCGGCAGTTACCCGGCATTTTATTTATCATCGTTTCAGCCAATACAGGTACTAAAAGGAAAAATTGCAAAAGGTTTTAAAAACAGTTGGCTTCGCAGTGGATTAGTTGTATTTCAATTCAGCATTTCAATCATATTAATTATCGGAACAATTGTAATTTATAATCAGCTTGATTATATACACAGCAAAAAAATTGGTTATGATCGTGACCAGGTTTTAGTTATTCATAATATGTATAACCTCAACGGAAAAATAAGATTGTTTAGAAATGAAACAGCAAGTATTCTGGGAGTTGTAAATGCAACTGTTGGCGATCTGCCAACATCTTCTAATTTTGACAATGAAGGTTGGTTTCGTGATGCAAGCTTCGACGCAACAAAAGCTGTTGTTCTTACCACATTTTATGTTGACAATAATTATGTTCCAACGCTTGGTATGCAAATGAAAGCAGGCAGAAATTTTTCAAAAGATTTTCCTTCCGATTCTACGGGCGTTCTTATTAATGAATCTGCTGTAAAAGTGCTTGGTTTCAAAGATCCTTTTAAAGAAACATTGTACCGGCCAAATTTTAATGATGGAGCAATACATGGTGCAATTGGTTATCATGTTGTAGGCATTGTAAATGATTTCAATTTTAGTTCTATGCATCAAAATGTTGGTCCGCTTATTATTCAACTATCAGATAATTATGGCAGCATGGCGGTGCGGGTAAATACTAAAAATGTTTCATCAATAATTAATAACATTAAAAGCCAATGGAATATTATGGCACCGGGCCAACCATTCAATTATAGTTTTATGGATGCTGATTTCAACAATATTTACACAGCAGAGCAACAAACAGGCAAGTTGTTTATAACGTTTGCAGTGTTTGCCATTTTTATTGGTTGCCTTGGTTTATTTGGATTAGTTACATACGCTGCTGAACAACGTACAAAAGAAATTGGTGTACGTAAAGTATTAGGCGCAAGTGTTGGCGGTATAGTTACGATGCTTTCAAAAGAATTCGCAAAACTTGTTCTAATTGCTTCAGTGATTGCGTTTCCTGTTGCGTGGTGGGCAATGCATACGTGGCTGCAGAGTTTTGCATACAGAACAAATATTAGCTGGTGGATTTTTGTTGTTGCAGGGCTTGCTGCTATTTTAATTGCTTTGATAACGGTAAGTTTCCAGGCAATAAAAGCAGCAATGGCAAACCCTGTAAAAAGTTTAAGAAGTGAATGACTTTAAGTTTTTTTGTCTCATAAGTAGATAAGAGGTCTGCTTATAACGGGTCGCCTT
>JBDUBY010000237.1:0-9157 GCA_040003735.1 Parafilimonas sp. | reverse complement strand
GTAAACCATTACAATAATATTGAAGAATTGCCGCAGCATTTTTTTGATGAACTGCGCCATTTTTTTGAAGAATATAAAACGCTTGAAAAGAAAACTGTAAAAGTTGCTGACTTTGGTGATAAAGCAAAAGCTTTAGATATAATTGAAGATGCAATACTTCTTTACAAAAATAAGTTTGGTGATACTATGAAGTAATTGCTGAACAGCATTCATGCAGTTGAAGTGAGTGACACAACCGTGATGAGTAGTATTACAAAAGCTGGTTACATAAAAAATTTCTAAGCAGAATTTCTGCCTGCATTTATAATTCCGAACGAACAGCGCATTGCGAGTTTCTCATACTTTTCTTTGAAAGGAGAATCCTTTATTTCGCGTATTTGCATAAGCGCATATTGTTGTATGGTGACGAGTGGCAACACTATGCGTTCACGCATACTTACACTTGAATGTTCAACAGGATAATCTGACATTAGCGTTTCGTGACCGGTAAGTTTTTGAAGATATTTCACCGTAAGATTAAACTCATCGTTCATCATGTTCCATAGTTTTCCGTAACGTGGATTATCAGATAAATACTGTGTTAGCGGAAAGAAACATTTCATCATTGCCATTTCACAATTATCAATAAGCGTTTTAAAAAACAAAGATTCTTTATATAGTTTTTGTACACTTTTTAATTTGTTATAAGACTCTGCTTTTTTTAAAGCTGTACCAACACCATAATAACCTGTAACATTTTGTTTTAACTGGCTAAATGCGCCAACAAAAGGAATTGCACGCAGATCTTTTAGCGCAAGTGCTGAATTTTTACCGCGTTTTGTGGGGCGGCTTCCGATATTGGTGTCTGAATAAAAACGCAACGGGCTTATTTCAGCTAAATACTCTACAAAGGCCGGGTTATTTTTCAATTGAACGTAAGCAGTATAACTATCTGCAGATAATTGTTTCAGCAATCTTTCTTCACTTCTTGTTAATGTATTTTCTTTTGATGAAAAGAGTTCGTTCGAAATGCCAGCATTAATTAATTGTTCAATATTGAATTGAGCAGATTCTATTGTTCCAAAGTTTGAACTTACTGTTTGTCCCTGAACTGTTAACTGGATTTCTTTATCTGAAATATCGTGGCCCATCGATGCATAGAACCTGTGTGTTTTACCACCGCCACGTGCAGGTGGGCCGCCGCGGCCATCAAAAAATATCACATCAATATCATAATTCTTGGAGATGCTGGTAAGCTCTTCTTTTGCTTTATAAATACTCCAGTTTGCCATTAAATAACCGCCATCTTTTGTGCCATCAGAAAAACCAAGCATAATGGTTTGCGTATTGTTGCGCAGCTTTAAATGTTGCCTGTATGCTTTGTTTGAATATAAGTTTTTCATAACGGCAGATGCATTTGCCAAATCATCTATCGTTTCAAACAAAGGCACAATATCAATTGTAAGCTCTTCTTTTTTCCAGCCGCCCAATAAAAACAAGCCATATACTTCCATCACATGCAAAGCGCTTTCACAATGGCTAATTACGTAACGGTGACAAGCTTTTTTACCATTTCGTTGTTGGATTGTTTTAACTGCTTCAACAGATTTAATTGTATCAGAAAAGAGTGCATTATCATCAAACGAAACTTCTGTTTTTTGTAATTGCAATAATGCAGCAATTTTTTTTTCTTCATCCATACCAGCATAATTAGCCGGCAATATTTTTTGCTGAATGAGTGATTCGAAAAACTTTGTATGTATTGTACTGTCTTGCCTTATATCAAGCGAAGCGAAATACAAACCAAAAATTTCTGACTTAAATAAAAGCTTGTAAACATCTTCTATAAAAAGATTATTGTTGTCTTGCAGCGTAACAATAATTTCCTGCAATATGCTTTTAATTTCTTCTTTCGTTATGCGCTCTGCAGCATCATTGTATAAATTATCATACAATCGTTTTTCAAGCCGTGATATTAATTCCTGCGTTCCTTTAAATGTAAGCCTTCGCCTAAGCCATCTTGCATTTTTATGATAAGAACGCAAAATGCCAAAGCGCAATGTTTCTGCAACTTTTAAAGTGGTTTCAGTTGTAACAAAAGGGTTGCCATCTCTGTCTGCACCGGGCCAAAATCCCATTTGTATTAATGCATGGTGAATATTATCTGATTCCTGGAATTCATTTTTTAAAATTGATATAATATTACCTGCCGCATCATAAAAAACATTTTCTAAAAACCATAACAGACTTACAGCTTCATCGTAAGGAGTTGGTTTTTGTTTTTTCAGGAAAGGCGTTCTTCCCAATTGTTGCAGATAAGTATTTACCAGTTCAGTTTCATCTTTTTTTAAAGCTTTGGAAAGATCATTTATAATTCCTAAAACTTCGCCTGTATAAAACTGGGTTGGATGCGCAGTTAAAACGAGGCGTACTGCAAAATCGTTTAGCTTTTTTGCAAAATCTTTTTCTTTTTGCATTTGCGTAATCTGCGAGCACAATTGCTTTAAAGTACCAGGACCATTTACATCATTTACCTGCGTAAACGCTGCATCTTCCAAAGCATCAAATAAAACAACCTGCCGTTCTGAATATTGTACAAAACGAAACAACAGATCAAGTCTTTCTTCTTCTTTACTGTACGATGTACTTTGTTGTAAAAAATTATTGATGATTTCAACAGGATTTTGATTTTTGCTGAAACCTTCTTCACATTGTAGTAAAAACAAAGAAAGTAATACGCCTGTTTTTTCAATACGATGAAATGGTAATGAAGTAAACAAGCTGTTATACAACTGAAATTTTAATGCAACATGGTTTTTAAATTCCTGCAATGCTGCAGAAGATAGCTGGCTCATAATCGCGATAAATATATAAAATTATGCGCAGCCGTTTTTCTAACCTATTTATAAAATATTGAATTGATGGCGCAGCCCTGCCTTAAACAGAATAAAAATTTTAGAATAATCAGCAATACGAATACGTGTTTCTAATACTGCTTTTGGTTGCATGCGTTTAATTTTCTTAAACAATGAAAGATAATATTTGTACGCAACATAAACGCCGAAACGTGCACCTGGCGGTAGTTTTAAAATGCCTTCATAAGCAAAGTCAAAATCATTTTGAATATCTTTTTCTATCTCATTTTTTTCTGCGGAGGAAAAGTTTTTAAAATTGCAATTTGGAAAATACATCCTGTCAAGTTGTTCATTGTCAGCTTTCATGTCGCGCAGAAAATTTACTTTTTGAAATGCAGCTCCAAGCTTTCGTGCATGATCTTTCAAATCGTTGTACATGTCTTTATCATCTTTGCAAAAAATATGTAAACACATTAATCCAACTGATTCTGCACTGCCATAAATATATTTTTGATATAGATCTTCGTCGTAATAATTTTTATGAAGATCATAATACATACTTCGAAAAAATGCATCAATTAAAGAGATATTAATCTTGTATTTATTAATAGTGATTTGAAGGCTATTTAAAATAGGATTGAGGCTTATTTTTTCTTTGATTGCTTTGTAGGTTTCGTCGCGGAATGAATTTAATAATTGCTGTTTGTTGTAACCATGAAATGTATCTACAATTTCGTCAGCGAAGCGAACAAAGCCATAAATATTGTGAATATCTGCGCGGATATCTTTGCTTAATAATCTTATTGCAGATGCAAATGAAGTGCTATAAATTTCAGTAGTTATTTTACTACACTGCTGGCTCGTTTTATGAAAGTTTTCAATCATGCACCGGTTCATTTAATTTTTATACTTATTTAAATTAACTCAAAAGTTTCAACAAGTTTATCCTAACAATTTAATTACATATTTGGCAACAACTTCTCCACTTATAATTGCAGGCGGAACTCCCGGACCGGGAACTGTTAACTGACCCGTATAAAACAGGTTTTTTATTTTTTTATTTCTCATCGAAGGCTTTAAAATTGCTGTTTGTATAAGTGTGTTTGCTAATCCGTAAGCGTTGCCTTTGTAAGCATTATAATCATTTACGAAATTGCTGTACGCATAAGATTTTTTTACAATAATATTTTTTCTAATTGTTTGATTTATTCTTTTTTCAAACCTTGTTACTATTTTATCGAAATAAAATTCTCTTAATTCTTCAGTATCGTCTTTAAGTGCGGCTGCAACGGGAATTAAAAAGAAAAGATTTTCACAACCATTTGGCGCTAATGAATTGTCAGTAACAGAAGTTGCGCTTACATAAAATAATGGATCAGCCGGCCATTGTTTTGTATTGTAAATTTCTTCAGCATGCTGTTTAAATGAAGTATCAAAAAACAATGAATGATGAGAAATATTCTGTAACTTTTTATTCATACCAACATAATATAAAATGCATGAAGGCGCCATTGTTTTTTTATTCCAGTAAGCCTCGCTGTAATTCCTGAATTCTTCCTTTAGTAATTTTTTTTCTGTATGATGATAATCTGCATTTGCAATAACGACATCCGCATTATAAATTGATGTTGAGCCATCAATATTTTCAGCAATTACTTTTGTAGCAAGATTATTATCAACCTCAATTTTTATTACATTTTTATTAAATTGAAACTGAACACCAAGTTCAATTGCGAGTTTATATATGGCATCAACAACACTATACATTCCACCTTTTGGAAACCATGTTCCCTCTTTTATATCAGCATAATTCATCAAGCTGTATAACGCAGGAATTTTTTCAGGCACAGCGCCAAGAAATAAAACAGGAAATTCAAGCATTTGCTGAATATGCGGATGTTTAAAATATTTGCTAATATGCTTTTTAATTGATGTAAAAACATCAAGCTTAAAGATGCCTTTTATTAAATCAACATCAATAAATTCACTGATAGAAAGGGAAGGCTTGTAAACAAGATTTTGCATCCCGGTTTTATATTTATAAGATGCTTCCTGTAAAAATAAGTCGAGCTTTTCGCCACTTCCCGGTTCAATACTTTCAAACAATTTTTTTAAGGAAGTATAATCAGCCGGAACATCTGTTTCTTCATTCTGCCAATAAATTCTGTAAGATGGATCGAGCCTTTTCAATTCATAATAATCAGCCACTGTTTTATTAAACTGGTTAAAGAATCTTTCAAACACATCAGGCATCCAATACCAGCTTGGGCCCATATCAAATGTAAATCCGTCAATTTTTAGTTGCCTTGCCCTGCCACCGGGCTGGTCGTTTTTCTCCAGTACAGTAACCTTGTAACCGTCTTTAGCAAGAAAGCAGGCAGCGGAAAGTGCCGCAAAACCGCTTCCAATAATTATTAAGTTTTTTTTGCTCAAATTGTAGATATCAAAAACGTTCTATTTGTGCTTTCAGCAATTTTCTCGCAAAATGGATGCGGCTTTTAATGGTTCCAAGGGGTTCGCAAAGCATATCTGCAATTTCATTGTATTTAAAACCATCAAAATATAAAACAAACGGATCTTTAAAAATATCCGGCAAGTTGACAATTTTTGTGTAAATCTCTTTAATGTTCATCGAAGCTGTTGCGCTGTTAAATGTTACTGCCTGGGTTGAATTAATAAAAAAATCATTGTAAGTTCCATCAAATACTAATTGTGTTCTGCTTTTCTTGCGGTACGTATTGATAAAAATATTCCGCATAATAGTATATAACCACGCTTTCAGGTTTGTGCCTATGCTATATTTATCCTTGTTGGCCAGTGCCCTAAACAATGTTTCCTGAAATAAATCTTTTGCATCTTCCTTATTACTGGTTAGCGTAAAAGCAAATGGCATAAGAAACTCTGCATTCGTTGATAGAGCACGGTTAAAGTCAGCAACAGACATTATTGGTATTTTAGATTCGATTGAATCAAAAACAAAACCAAAAAATTATCATATTACGAAAACATACTTATATGTTTACGTTAAAATCTCTTAGTGCATCATTAAGGCTTGTTTTCAGATCTGTACTTGCCTTTCGCTGGCCAATGATTAAAGCGCAGCTTACACCGAAAGAACCCGCAGGAAAATCTTTATTATACGTACCTGGAATAACAACGCTTCGTGAAGGAACACGGCCATGATATTCAATAGAAGAAGACTTACTTACATCTATAATTTTTGTTGACTGGGTGAGGACAACGTTAGCACCAAGCACAGCTTCTTTTTCTACAATCACGCCTTCCACAACAATGCTTCTGCTGCCAATAAAACAACCATCTTCAATAATTACAGGACTTGCCTGAAGTGGCTCGAGCACACCGCCAATACCAACGCCGCCACTTAAATGAACGTGTTTGCCAATTTGCGCACAACTGCCAACAGTTGCCCACGTATCAACCATAGTTCCTTCATCTACATAAGCACCAATATTTATAAAGCTGGGCAATTGCACCACGTTCTTTGCGATGTATGCGCCGTAGCGGGCAATGGCGCCGGGGATAGTTCTTACACCCAAGTTTTTAAAATCTTTTTTAAGGGGAATTTTGTCATAAAATTCAAATGGAGGCATTTCTATCGTTTCCATTGGTTGCACTGCAAAGTATAAAAGTATCGCCTGCTTTATCCATTCATTTACAACCCAGCCATCATTTGTTGGTGATGCTGTGCGTAACCTGCCTTTGTCAACTTCTTCAATAACTGCTTTAACAGCATTACTATATCTTTCTTCTTTTAATAATTCGCGGTTGTTCCAGGCTTCGAGGATGAGTGACTGCAATTCCATTGTATTTTTTTGCGAAGATAAAAAAACCTATAAGGTCTTCAATACCTTATAGGTTTAACAAACTCAAAAGTCAGCAATATTTAATCAGGGTTCTTTATCATCTTTAGTTGTTCTGTACTTCCATCACTATATTTAATTATAACCGAGTAAACTCCATAACTTAAAGCATTACCCATTTGTATATTGCCGGTTGCTTTTAATTTTATTTCCTGCGGCAAGCCCTGCATATTTATTATCTGAACATCTGCAATACTTTTTGCAGGAAGTTTTAGCATAAAACCATTTTTAAATGGATTTGGATATGCCTGCGCTTTTGTACCATTGTTTGCTGTGCGATTAATATTTACTACATCGCCACATACCACAGAATCATTCATCTTTAATTGAACCACTTTTTTTGCGGAATTTGCAGCTGTAAGAGTACTTGTTAAAGTAGTTACAGCAACACTATCATAAAAAGTATATTTTGATTTTACAATAGTTAAGCTGTCGAAACAAGTGGTGCCATCTCTATGCGCTACATTGCCATCGGCTGTACTTACTTTAAGCAAAACACCTTGTGTTATACCAGAAGTGGCGTTTTGCCCAACTGCATAAATATAGCCGCCTGCAATGGAAAATCCATATCCATAGTTGCTCCCAGTATTTGATGTGCGCCTGTATAAATCGTATTGCCTGTTCCATAACAAATTGCCGTTGGCAGGGCTTACACTCCATAATTTAGCTTTAGCAAAACTACCTGTATTGGGATTTATTGCAAAACCCATTACTGTATAATTATTGCCATTATCCAATCTTACTTCCGTAAGCGATCCATCACTTGCTGCAGACGGGTCGTCGTATTTTCTTGACCAGTAAGGCACGCCGGTTATAGGGTTCACTTTAGTAATATTCAAATTTTTAAATGCATCATTAATGTTGTTATCATCGCCATTTCCAACAATTACAGCCGTATTTGAATTTACCATCAATATATCAGTTGTATACAATCTTGCAATTGCAGTTGGATATTTTGGTGTTATGTAATAATGCGTGCGGAGGTGCGTGTAAGGTGTGGTTGCTGTATTAATGCTGGTAAGGCAACTTCTGAAACCATTGGTGCTTCCACCCAGTGCATATCTACCTGTTGCATATATTTTTGAATTGAAAAGCTGGAAGGCTTCCGGGTCTTCCAGACCAGTAACTATATAATTGAAAGCTACGCTTGTTGCACCCGTTGCTTTTAGTATTTTTAAAATAAGTGCTGACCCGTTAGTTTGTCTTTCGGCGCTCACCAGATAATATTTACCGAATTTATCTGACATATCCCAGTAAACAATCCGGTTTGCAGCATTTGTTTGCCTGAACCAGATTACAGTGCCAAGCGGATTCAACTGAAATATAAAACCCTGGTTAGCGCCTGATGTTTGAATGTTGCCAAGCCCTGCAATTAAACCGCTCGCATCAATCATAATTGCATCAAATCTGGTGTTAGCGGGGCTTGCATTAATTTTAAAAGTAGAAAGCACATTGCCGAATGTATTTACTTTAAAAACAGTGAGTGTATTGTCGATGTGCCCTCCTATGTAAAAATTACCCGATGAATCTGCTTTTTCGGTGATGCATTCAAAAGAAACGGAAGCATTAGGATTGGATGGGTCTTTATAAGACTTTATAAACGCCTGTGCAAAAACGTTATTGCAACAAATAATTGTTGTTAAAACCAAGAGTGTTAAAAATAACCTTTTCATAAGTTTTCATTTTTAATTTTTTGCCTACTCTATTCGGTTTTCGGCTTACCCGGTTTGATGACACAAAATTTAGGTAAGCATAAATACTTTTAACCACTAATTGTAGTTAAAGCACATCCCTTAAAGTAGGGATGATGCATGAAAGTTTACGGTTTCAAATGCTTGTAGTAATAAGCAATGGCTTCGCCTAAGCAGGCAACATGGAGCTTCTGGTAAATATTTTTTACATGACCATTTACTGTGTTATAACTAATGCCAAGTTTATCAGCAACCATCTTATAGCTTAATCCTTCTGAGAGAAAGGAAAGCACTTCAGATTCTTTGGGACTTAAAGGGTTTTTTGTTTTTTGCGGTTTGAAAAAATCCAATACTTTTTTTGCAATGGCAGGGTTCATGGCTGCGCCGCCTTCATATACTTCATAAATTGCCTGGAGTAATTTTTGAGGGCTGTCGTTTTTTAGAATATAACCGCTGGCACCGCATTTTAAACTGGTGAATATTTTTTCACTGTCATCAAAAGCAGTTTGCATAAGTACTTTAACACCGGGGTAAGTTTCTTTAATAATTTTTAAACCTTCCAAACCATCAACGCCCGGCATATTAATGTCCATCAAAACTACATCAGGATAAGTTTGCTCTATATCCTCTAAAGCATGACTGCAATCCGCAGCTTCACCTGCAACTATAAAATTTTCACTTAAACTTAATAATGCCTTCAGCGCGGCTCTGCGGTCTGCATGATCATCATACACAAAAACCCTTATTGCCA
>JBDUBY010000107.1:0-2737 GCA_040003735.1 Parafilimonas sp. | reverse complement strand
AACATCGGTAAAAAATATAATCTTGACGTTATAAATATTTTGAATGATGATGGAACGATGAGTGAAACGGCGCAATTATTTATTGGCGACGACAGGTTTGAGGCTCGCAAAAAAATTGTAGCCGAATTGGAAGAAGCACATCATATTGAAAAGATAGAAGATTATAAAAATCAAATTGGTTTTAGTGAACGCAGTGATGCTGTTGTAGAACCGCGATTGAGTTTGCAATGGTGGGTGAACACGAAAAAATTAAGTGAGCCTGCATTGAAATCTGTTGTTGATGAAGCTATAAAATTCTTTCCTCCAAAATATGTAAACACATATAAATATTGGATGGAAAATATTAAAGACTGGTGTATCAGCCGCCAGTTGTGGTGGGGAGAAAGAATTCCTGCATGGTATGATGCAGATGGGAATGTTTATGTTGGTGAAAATGTAGAAGAAATTGCGGAAAGCTCAAAGCTCAAAGCTGAAAGCTTAAGACAAGATGATGATGTTCTCGATACATGGTTTTCTTCATGGCTTTGGCCAATCGAAGTTTTTAAAGGAATATCAAATCCCGGCAATGATGATATCAATTATTATTATCCAACACAAACATTGGTAACAGCGCCTGAAATTATTTTCTTCTGGGTTGCACGGATGATCATGAGCGGCTTTCAATTTAAAAAGCAAAAGCCTTTCAGTAATGTTTATTTTACCGGAATTGTACGTGATGAATTGGGCAGAAAAATGAGTAAGAGTTTAGGTAACTCGCCTGATCTTTTAAAACTGATTGACAAATACGGAGCCGATGCAGTTCGCTTTGGAATTCTTATCTCCTCACCTGCCGGCAACGATTTATTGTTTGATGTAAAAGAAGAAAGCACCTTAAAACAAGGCAGCTTTTTCATCAACAAGATTTGGAATGCGATGAAACTGGTGAAGATGTGGGAAGGAAGAAAAGCTGAAAGCGCAAAGCTAAAAACCGAAAGCGATTTCGCTGTTATTTGGTTCGAAAATCGTTTAAATGAAGTAAAGATTGAAATAGAAAAATTGTATTCTCAATTCAAATTAAGTGAAGCTTTAAAAACAATCTATTCTTTGATATGGGATGATTTCTGCAGTTGGTATTTAGAATGGATCAAACCTGGTTTTGAACAACCAATTGATGCAGAAGTTTACAACAAAACAGTTGATTTTTTTGAAGAACTGATGCAATTGCTTCATCCATTTATGCCATTTTTTACAGAAGAAATTTATCATTTGTTGAGTGAGCGCGAAGATGATATTTGCGTTAGTCAAATTCAAAATTTGAAAGTAAAAATTCAAAAAGAAGTTCTTGATTCCGGCTCTTTACTTAAGAATGTAATTACAACAATCCGGGATGCACGAAATAAAAATAATATCAAACCGAAAGAAATAATTGAATTGTTTATACAAACTGATGAGAAAGATTCATATAATGGTTTTGATGAAATTTTACAAAAGCAGGTGAATGCAAAGCAAATTTTGTTTGTAAATGAAAACGTTCCTGAAACTATTGTTGTAACAAATGAAAAAGATAAATTTTTTATTAAATCAGAACAGCTAACAAATACAACTGCTTTAAAATCTGATTTAGAAAAAGATCTTGCTTATCAGCAAAACTTTCTGCAATCTGTACAAAAAAAATTAAGCAACGAACGTTTTGTACAAAATGCAAAACCGGAAGTTGTTGAAATAGAAAGAAAGAAGCAAGTTGATGCAGAAGCAAGAATAAAAACCATTGAAGAAAGTTTGCAAAACTTAAATTAAATGAAACAAGTTCAATATTTTTTTCAAAGCATCTTTATTGCAGGATGCTTTTTTATTTGCAGTTCAACTAACGCACAAAACTGGGATATTAATTTGTTGCGCAATATAAATCCGCAGCATCCAAATTCATTTGTGTGGAAAGGGTTTACAAGTTCTGCTTATGCGTTAAGTGTGGCAACGCCTGTTGCAATTTGGGTTGATGGCGCTATCAATCACAACAAAAAAAATGAATACAAAGCGTATGAAATTGCGGGTAGTGTAATTATTGCAGCCGGCGCAACCGAAGCACTAAAAATAATTTTTAATCGTGCAAGGCCGGATGAAAAATATACGGGTGTTTATCCTTATCAATATGAAAGCGGCCATTCATTTCCTTCAGGTCATGCATCGCTTGCTTTTGCAACTGCAACAAGCGTTTCTCTCCAATGTAAAAAATGGTACATAATTGTGCCTGCCTATGCGTGGGCGGTTGGTGTTGGTTATTCAAGATTATATCTTGGCGAACATTATCCAACTGATATAATTGGAAGCGCAGTTACCGGCGCTGGCAGCGCCTTTATTTCGCATTGGATAAGTATAAAAATATTTAAATAATGAGCAGCGCTTCAAACATTATAATTCGCGAAGCAAACAAAAATGATGTTTCGATTATCCGGGAACTCGCACATAAAATTTGGCCTTCAACTTATGACGAAATTGTTTCTTCCGATCAATTGAAATACATGCTGGAACTAATTTATAGCGAATCATCTTTACAAAAACAGTTTGATGAACAACATCATTTTTTGATTATTGAAGAAGATAAACAAGCAATTGCTTTCGCAGATTATAGTTTGCTAAAAGATGATATTTATAAACTGAATAAAATTTACGCATTGCCATCTGAACAAGGCAAAGGCATTGGCAAATTATTGCTGAATGATGTGATTAAAAGAGTAAAACAAAAAGGCGCAACATCATT
>JBDUBY010000095.1:0-9162 GCA_040003735.1 Parafilimonas sp. | reverse complement strand
GCAAATCCTGTAAAGAGTTTAAGAACGGAATAAGTAATTTGACAATTCAGCAATTTGAAAATTTGAAAATGAAAAATCAGGCATCATAAAATCAGACATCAGAAATCATCTTTTATGTTTAAAAATTATTTCAAAACTGCTTTCAGAAATTTCAGCCGTAATAAAATATTTGCAGGCATTAATGTGCTGGGATTATCAATTGGAATTAGTGCTGCATTGGTAATTTTTTTAATTGTGCAATATGAGTTTAGTTATGATGCGTATGAAAAAGATAACAGCAGAATTTATCGCGTGGTGCTTGATGCAAATTTCGGTGGCGTTGAAGGTCATAGCGCGGCTGTACCCGCGCCTTTAAGCAATGCTATTGAACGGGAAGTAACAGGTGTGGAAAAAACTGTTCCGGTGATGCAGTTCCAGGGAGATGCTAAAGTAACCGTTACAAGAAAAGGTAACCATCATCCAGTTATATTTAAAAAGCAGCCTGGTATTGTATTTACAAATGCGCAGTATTTTTCTTTATTGCCTTATCAATGGATTGCAGGTTCAGCGCAATCTGCATTGAAAAATCCTTTTACAGTAGTGCTTACGCAACATAAGGCGCAACAATATTTTCCTTCTCTTTCTTCCAATGAAATTATTGGTAAACAAATAAATTATAACAATGACATCACCGCAACGGTTTCAGGCATTGTACAAGACTTAAATGAAACCACTTCTTTTCAGGCAGATGAATTTATATCGTACGCAACCATTTCTCAAACACATCTGCAAAATGATTTTATGATGAACGTGTGGAATGACTGGATGTCTTATTCGCAATTATATGTAGAGCTTGATAAAGCAAGCAGTGTAACCGCAACTGAAGCTCAATTAAAAACACTTTTAAAAAAGTATAGTAAAGATGCGGAACATCAATATTCTAACACTATAGTTTTTCGGTTGCAACCATTAAATGATGTGCACTTTAACCATCTATATGCATCGCCGGGTTTACGAACAGCCAACAAGCCAACGCTATATAGCTTGCTTGCAGTTGCCGCATTTTTATTGCTGCTTGGTTGCATTAATTTCATCAATCTTACTACGGCAAATGCTGCACAGCGTGCAAAAGAAATTGGCATAAGAAAAACAATGGGCAGCTCAAGAAAACAATTAATATTTCAGTTTTTAGGCGAAACGTTTTTGCTTACAATAATTGCTTCATTCCTGGCATTTTGTTTCACACCTTTGCTGCTGAAATTATTTGCGGATTTTATTCCGCCTGGTTTATCTTTTCAGCCATTACATCAACCCTATATATTTTTATTTTTATTGCTGCTTGCTTTAGTTGTAAGCGTGCTTTCAGGTTTATACCCGGCATTTATTTTATCTGGATATAAACCCGTACAGGTCTTAAAAACACAATCGTTTATTAGCAGCAGCGACACAAGAAATACCTGGATTAGAAAATCACTCACCATATCGCAATTTGTAATTGCGCAATTTTTTGTGATTGCCACTTTAATGGTAAGCAAGCAAATTAATTATTCATTAAATACAGATCTTGGTTTTAATAAAGACGGCATCATCACTTTTCAATTACCCCGTGATACAATTGCCGCACACAGCAAACAATTATTGAGTGTAATCAAATCAATTCCAGGAGTAGAAATAGCAAGCGCCGGCTTTCTTTCACCGGCAGATAAAGGCATGTCATTCGCGAATGTTTCTTATGCAGCAAAGCCGGATATAAAAGCGCAAATTCAAATAAGATGGGGCGATACTAATTATTTAAAAGTGTATAAATTAAAATTATTGGCAGGTAGAAATGTAACAGCGAGTGATACTATGAAAGAGTTTTTGATAAATGATATGTACGCAAAAATTCTTGGATTCAAAAAGCCTGAAGATGCAATTGGAAAGTATTTAACCTTCTTTAATAATAAAAACATGCCCGTTGTTGGTGTGCTGCAGGATTTTCATGATCAGTCAACACATGCACCAATAAGTCCGATGGTTTTTGCGGGAAGCCTGGGCGACGAATTTCATGTGCGCTTACAGCCTGCCATTGCAGGCACTGATAACTGGAAAAATGCTATCAGTAAAATACAAAAAGCCTTTCATCAAATGTACCCGGATGAAGATTTTAATTACCAGTTTGTAGATGAAATGGTTGCTGAGTTTTATACTTCGGAACAACAAATAGCAAGCCTGTTAAGCTGGGCAACAGCATTATCCATTCTTATCAGTTGCCTCGGTTTATTAGGATTGGTGATGTACACCATTAACTCACGAACAAAAGAAATTGGTATAAGGAAAATATTAGGCGCCAGCGTCAGCAACATCATTTGCATCTTATCAAAAGATTTTATAAAACTGGTATTGATAGCGTTTATAATTGCAGCACCTATTGCCTGGTGGACAAGTTATAAATGGTTGGAAGATTTTGCCTACAGAACACAAATAAGCTGGTGGCTATTTATACTAAGCGGTTTGGGAATGCTGTTGCTTGCATTAATAACGTTAAGCATACAAACGATAAAAGCAGCCATTGCAAATCCTATAAAGAGTTTGAGAACAGAATAAAAAACCAGATAACAGTTTTTGTTGTTTTGTTCGTGCCCGTACAAAATGGTGTCCGCTTTCGTACACTTTGGCTAAACAATTTTTCGTAAAACCCTTTTCACCAAAGGGTTTTGGCGTTGGCATATCCGTTGAGATATAATGCTTCATAGAAAACCAAAGTGTTATGCTCTAATTTTTTTTAAGGCCGCTTTGAGAAAGCTTATTAAAAATACACAGGCATTTACACTTTTAACGTAACCGCTAATTGCGCATTGCTATTAATCAAAACAAAAAATATGTTTAAGAATTATTTTAAAACGGCATGGCGAAATCTTTTTAGAAATAAAGGTTTTTCTATCACAAATATTCTTGGTTTAAGTATTGGTATTTCGTGCACCATTTTTATTTTGTTGTGGGTGTATGATGAACTTACTTACGACAGGTTTCAAAAAAACTATGATAATATTTACCAGGTTATTGCTAACCGCGATTTTAATAACCAGGTTTTTACAGACAGAAGTATGGCGATGCCGCTTGCCAGTGCGCTGGAAAATAGTTCGCCACAAATAAAACATGCTGTTGTTACAACATATCAGCAACAAAATGTGCTTGCTTATAATAACAATAAAATAAAAAAAGATGGTTATATAGTAAGCGACCATTTCTTCGATATTTTTTCGTGGCAGTTTGTAAAAGGAAATGCTGCAACGGCTCTAAAGAATCCGAATTCGATTGTGCTTACAGAAGATGCGGCAAAAGCTTTTTTCGGCAATGCAGATCCAATTAATAAAGTGCTTACTATTGATAACAACAAAAGTGTAAAAGTTACTGCGATAGTTAAACATGCTCCTGATAACTCTACGTTGAAGTTTGACTGGCTGATACCATTTAATTATGATGATCCGGATACAAAAGCTTCGATGAATGAGTGGACAAATTCTTCGTGGAATGTTTTTCTGCAGACGGTTCCAAATGTTGACACTGCTTTATTAAATAAAACAATTACAAAAGTAAAAAGATCGCATAGCAAAGATGAGATCAGCAGCTATTTTGTTTTCCCAATGAGCCACTGGCATTTGTACAGCGATTTTGAAAATGGCAAAAACACCGGCGGCATGATTGAATATGTGCGTTTGTTTGCCATTATAGCAATTATTATTTTGCTGATAGCATGCATCAACTTTATGAACCTTTCTACTGCAAGAAGTGAAAAACGTGCAAAAGAAGTTGGAATAAGAAAAACGCTTGGTTCAAATAGAAAACAATTAATAGCACAATTTTTTTGCGAGTCGCTCATCTTAACATTGATTGCTTTTATTCTCGCTATTATCACAGTTGCTTTACTATTGCCATCATTTAATTTAATGGTTGATAAACATCTTTCATTAAATATAATGCAGCCTTTATTTTGGGTTATGACAGCAGGTATTATTTTGTTTACCGCGTTTGTTGCGGGTAGTTATCCTGCATTATATCTTTCTTCATTTAATCCCATAAAAGTTTTGAAAGGAACAGTTGTGTCAGGCAAGAAAACAATATTGCCAAGGCACATTCTCGTTATATCACAATTTGTAATTTCTATTTTATTAATATCTGCAACAATTATTGTTTACCAGCAAATACAACATGTAAAAGATCGTGATATGGGTTATAATCCAAATGGTCTTGTCATGATTCCTTCAACACCTGACACGGATAAAAGTTTTGCTGCAATAAAACATGATTTACTTGCATCAGGAATTATTACAAGCGTTACAAGAACATCATCACCAATCACAGAAATTTGGTGGAATACCGGCGCGCCTGATTATGATGGCAAACCTGCTAACGCGCAAATTATAATGGGCGGTTTAGGTACTGACGTTGATTTTGCAAAAACGATGGGTGTGAAAATATTGCAGGGACATGATTTTACAGGAACACCTGCAGATTCAAGTTCGATGATGTTAAACAAAGCGGCCGTTGATGCAATGAAACTTAAAAATCCAATTGGCATGCAAATGCGTTATGGCGGAACATATACAGTGATTGGTGTAACAGATAATGTTATCATGACTTCACCTTACGAGCCGGCTTATCCAATGTTGATGGTGTTTGATCCAAATAATTCAAGCATGAACACCATGCGCATAAAAGCCGGAGTGCCTGCACAAAAAGCAATTGCATTTATGCAAACTATATTCAAAAAATATAATCCATCAGTGCCATTTGAATACAAATTTGTTGACCAGGAATTTCAAAAGAAATTTTTAACGGAAGAATTAATTAGTAAACTCACAAATATCTTTTCTGTACTCGCAATTTTTATTTGCTGCCTCGGTCTTGCAGGTTTAGCATCTTTCACTATTGAAAAACGTTTTCGTGAAATTGGTGTGCGCAAAGTGTTGGGCGCAAGTGTTCAGCAATTGCTGATGTTAATATCAAAAGAATTTTTAAAACTCGTTGTAGTTGCATTTGTAATTGCAGCCCCGCTTACATATTGGTTAATGAGTAATTGGCTCGATAAATATAATTATCGTATCAGTATTAATTTATGGTTATTTATTGCAGTAGGTATTTCAATGTTCTTGCTTACATTAATTGTTGTGAGTTTGAATACAATGAGAGCCGCAATGGGTAGCCCTGTAAAAAGTTTAAGAACAGAATAATTCAATTATAAATTTTGAATGATAGACAACTCCAAACTTAAAACATACAACTTAAAACTTGTAACATGTTTAAAAATTATTTTAAAACCGCATTAAGGAATTTTAAGCGTAATAAAAGTTATGCGCTAATAAATACACTTGGTTTAGCTGTTGGTATTGCAGCATGCTTTCTTATTTTTTTAATAGTACAATTTGAAAGCAGCTTCGATGACTTTCATCAAAAGAAAAACAGTATTTATCGTATAGGTACAGAATATAACAACCAGGATGGAATAAGTTATTCTCCGGGCATCGCTTTCCCTGTTGCGAAAGGCTTGCGTGTTGATTTTCCGCAGATTAAAGAAGTAGCATCTATTTATAAAAGCGGCGGACAAATTACCGTGGAAGATAGAAGTACAAATCAAAAAAAATTGCAAGAGGATTATTTTTATTATGCCGAGCCGCAGTTCTTCAGCATATTCAATTTTCCGTTGCTGGCTGGTAATGCAACAACTGCATTAAGTAATCCTAATAGTGCAGTAATAACACAAGCTGCTGCAGAAAAATATTTTGGGAACTGGAAATCGGCGCTTGGCAAAACAATTAAATACAACAATAAATATGCATATACTGTAACCGGAATTTTAAAAGATGTACCACACAACAGCGATTTTCCTTTAAGTATTGTGGTGCCTTTTTCAGCATTGGAACAAACGAACGTAAAAGATAATTTGAATGATTGGGTGAGCACATACGGCGGAGCATACACGTTTGTTGTTTTGCCTGGTAATTTTTCTGTAACAAAATTTAATACGCAACTAAAAGCATTTGCAAAAAAACATAAACCGGCAGAATATGCACATGATGCTTATATAGCGCAACCACTTTCTGAAATTCATTATGATGATCGTTTTGGTAATTATAATGATCATACATTTAGTCACTCACTTATAAATGCATTATCATTGATAGGCATTTTTCTTATCGTAATTGCTTGTGTAAACTTTATAAACCTTGCAACAGCTCAAGCTGTAAATCGTTCAAAAGAAGTAGGTGTAAGAAAAGTCTTGGGCAGTAACCGCAGGCAACTCGCTTTTCAATTTTTGGGTGAAACTGCATTGATCGTAATTACTGCAATTGTACTTGCTGTTCTTATTGCTTTTATTGCTTTGCCTTTTTTAAATAATCTTCTTGAAACACAAATAAGTATAAGTTTTATTGGTAATCCTTCATTGATTGTTTTTGTGTTAGCCGCAGCAATTTCAGTTACATTACTTGCGGGCATTTATCCTGCGATTATTTTATCTGGTTTCAACCCTATAACTGCTTTAAAAAGTAAAGTAACTGCTAAAATGGCTGGCGGTATTTCTTTAAGACGGGCACTGGTTGTTTTACAATTTGCTATTGCGCACATTCTTATTATAGGGATGTTTATCGTAGTAAGCCAGATGAATTTGTTTAAAAATACATCGCTTGGTTTTGAGAAAGAAGCTATCATAAATGTGCCGCTTCCGGGCGATAGTATAAATCATTCAAAAACTGATTATCTAAAAAACCAGTTGCTGGCAAATTCAAACATTACCAATGTTAGTTTCAGTTATCAAAGCCCGTCTTCAGGAAGTAATTGGAGCAGTGATTTAAAATTTGATCATTCACATAAAACAACTGATTTTAGTGCAAATCTTAAATGGGCAGACGCTGATTATTTTAAAACATTTAAACTGCAGTTTGTCGCCGGTCATGCGTACGGCGAAAGTGATACGGTTAGAGAATTTGTAGTGAATGAAACACTGCTGAAAAAATTAGGTGTTCGCAATCCTCAGGATGCAATTGGGAAACAAATTGATATTTGGGATGGTGATAAAGTAGCAAACATTGTTGGCGTTGTAAAAGATTTTAATTCTTATTCTTTGCGTGAGCCAATAGCGCCAGTTGTTTTAAGCACATATAAAGATGTTTATCGTACTATCAACATAAAAATAAAACCCGGCGCGGAAAAATCTGTGTTGCCATACATAGAAAAATTATGGACAAGCGCTTACCCGGATTATGTTTATGATTATAAATTTCTTGACAAAACAATCGAAAATTTTTATAAGCAGGAAGACCAGCTTTCTCAGCTTTATAAAATTTTTGCGGGCATCGCTATTTTTATCAGTTGCCTTGGTTTGTACGGGTTGGTTTCGTTCATGGCGGTTCAGCGAACAAAGGAAGTTGGCATTCGCAAAGTATTAGGGGCATCAGCAGGAAACATTATTTATCTTTTATCAAAAGAGTTTACTGTTCTCATCATTATTGCATTTGTAATTTCTGCACCAATTGCCTATTACATCATGCATCAGTGGTTGCAAAATTATACATACAAAATTCCGTTGAATCCTTCAATATTTATTCTTGCAATCGTGAGTTCAATTTTAATTGCATGGATTACGGTTGGGCATCGTGCAATAAAAGCAGCAATGGCAAACCCGGTAAAGAGTTTAAGAACGGAATAATGATAATTATGAATGATGGGTTATGAATTATGGACATAAAATTTATACGGTAATACTTACAACTTAAAACTTATATCGTGTTTACAAATTATCTAAAAACCTCGTGGCGCAATTTGATGAAGAACAAAGTTTTTTCTTTCATCAATATACTTGGGTTAACCATTGGTATTACTGTTTGCATGATGATTTATTTATTTATAATAAATGAATTTAGTGTTGATAATTTTCACAAAAATGGTGATCACATTTATCGTGTAATGCGCGGCGTGAGCATGGATGGAAAGGCTGCAAGTGTTGCGTATTTATCTGGCCCGTATGCGCCTGCTTTGCTGAATGATTTTAAAGGACAAATTAAAAGAGCAGTGCGGATAAATCCCTCTGATAATCTTGTTACAATTGGCAACCAGTCTTTTCATGAAAAGAAAGTGCTTGATGTGGATTCTGATTTTTTTAACCTGTTTACTTTCCCTTTAATAAAAGGAAATATATCTACTGCTTTATTAAATCAAAACAGTGTTGTACTTACTGAAACAACTGCAAAAAAATACTTTGGCAATATTGATAATGCCATGGGTAAAGTAATTACGCTTGATAAAGATTTGCAGTTGAAAGTAACGGGTATTGCGAAAGATGTTCCTTCCAATTCTCATCTCGAATTTGATTTAATTGTGCCGCTTTCCAATTATAAAGACAGAAGCTGGATGACCACATGGATTAACAATGGATTGTACACTTATGTATTACTTGATCCGCATACAACACAAGCACAAATAGAAAAGCAACTTCCGCAATTCATGCAAAAATATATGGGGAGTGATATGAAGAAATTTGGTTTCAATTTCAAGCTTTCACTAACGCCTTTAAAAGATGTGTATTTTGAAAATGCAGCTTTTGATTCTATAAAACACGGTGACAAAACAGTTGTATATATTTTTCTTTCTATTGCAATTTTGATATTGCTTATTGCATGCATCAACTTTATGAATCTCTCCACTATTCGTGCAGCAGAACGTTCAAAAGAAGTTGGCTTGCGCAAAGTATTAGGCGCATTGCGCAACAATCTTGTATGGCAGTTTATTGGCGAATCTGTTTTGCTTACAACTATTTCATGCATTTTATCAATTGGTTTATTATTGCTCGCAATGCCATGGTATAACCACTTGCTTGGTTATTCATTAACCGTTTCGTGGAATGCCTTGCCAATATATTTATTTCTTATCGGTGTTATAATTATCGTTGGTTTTTTAGCAGGTAGTTATCCTGCATTTGTTTTATCAGCGTTTTCGCCTATACAGGCGTTAAAAGGTAAATTAAAATTAGGCAAAGGTGGTGCATCATTCAGGCAGGCATTGGTTATTATTCAATTCAGCATATCTGTTTTTCTTATTGTAGGCACTATCATCATTACCAAACAAATGAACTATGTAAAGAATAAACAACTTGGTTATAATAAAGCGCAAACAGTAATTGTACCGATTGATAATAATGATATTTAT
>JBDUBY010000388.1:0-9244 GCA_040003735.1 Parafilimonas sp. | reverse complement strand
CCCTCTTTTTCTATGTTGCGTGGTTGAAGTGTATAATAAATTTTTATATGAATATCAACTTGTGACAAAACGCTATCCTTTGCATTTAAATAGCTGAATTCTATTCGTGCTTTTTTATCAAAAGGCATTGGAAGAAAACTATAACAAATATTATTTTCTGAACCGATCAATAAGCTTTGCATAGAAGGTTTGCCGAATGCAAAACCAAAAAAATCTGCAACAGGACAATCAATTGCTGGTGTTTTTTCATCATCCCAAAAAACCCGCATAATGATGTTTTTATATAATGATGCAAAGCCACTCGCAGGACTGATTTCAATACCTGTAATTCTTCCACCTGCATTTAATGCAAATACTTGTTTTGCATCGCCAGGTTTTATTGTAAAAGATGTATCAGTAGTTTTTGTATTGAGATTGCTTGAAGCGATTGCTTTTGCTTTATTTACTTCATTGTTGTTCCATAAATTGCTGATGGAATTCAATGTGTTCTTCACATCATTATTAATGTTCGTTGTAAACGGTTGCACTAATGTTCCTTTATTATATAAACGATAACCGATCTGATGGAACATCATCTTTTTTCCGCGGCTAACAATTACACAATGTTTTTGAAAAAGAATCGGAAAGTAACAATAATATCCGCCTAACTGGTTGCCGCAAAGCGGCTGCACAAATGGAAAAACTTTGCCTGAAAAAAGATCTCTGTAGTTTATAGATAATGTTGGCTGCTTAGCATCGTCAATATAAAAATCAAGTGTATCATGTGTTGGTGTAGGTGTCCAAATGCGATTGATAACGCCAGTTCCTTTTACATCAAAAATCACAAGACTACTATCAGTATTTCTTCTTATAAAAGAATATTCACCACCAAATCCATCATTGTTGCCACCGGTTGTATCATAGGTTGAAACCTGTGCTGAGTAAGTGTTTGAGCGATACGACGGCAAATCGCTGATGTTGTAAAAATTCTTTAATTCATCAACAACAGTAATCGTTTTTTGTGCAAACAAACATGTTGCCATGCACAGCATTATCATGCATAAAAAGATTGATCTCATTCTGGCGAATATTATTTATGTTTTGTGCTATTATATTTTATGATGAAGATTGAACCGTCATTTCGATCCCGAAAGCATTCGGGAGAGAAATCTCTTATATTTCTAATAGCTTGAAATTTCATGAGATGTCTCGTTACCTCAACATGACGAGCCTAAAAAAAATCATTAAATAATTTATGTCTAAGAATTTTAATAACACAACACGTTGTTATTGTAAAAATTTATCCTGATTTAAGTATGATAATACTCTATCATTTTAATTTATTATCCTATTACTCTATACCCTTTAAATGCATAGTATAATATGAACAGGAATAACGGTATTGGTACAAGAAACCCGGTTGACATACCATAGTTATCAGCTACAGCGCCCATTAAAGGCGGAAACACTGCTCCACCTGCAACCGCCATCACTAAAAAAGACGAAGCTTCTTTGGTTTTTTTACCTAAGGATTTAATAGCCAAAGCAAAAATTGTTGGAAACATAATAGACATAAAAAAGAAAACTCCATAAAGAGCTATTAAAGAAATCCAGCCGAACTCCAGCGACACTATGGGCAAAAGAATGCAGACTGCAAGTGAATAAAGAGCGAGCATTTTTGTGGGCTTAAAATACCTCATTAAAGCGCTACCGGAAAAACGCCCAAGCATAAATAACAAAAAGCCAAGTGATAAAAAATAGGGCGCATATTGTACATCAAAACGTGGATGCATATCATGATCGGTAACAAAATTTATCAGGTAACTAAACACCCCGGTTTGCGCAGCCACATAACATGCCTGTGCAACAAAACCCATTTTGAAATGCTTGTTCTGCCATAGTGGTTTTGGAGATATATATCCCGGATCTTCAACACCTGTTACTATCCCGGTTTCTGAAGTTTGTGTTACCACAGCACCATGTGCTGCGTTTTCATCTGCTTCCGTTATCTCAGGCAATTTTATCCGCATAAAAATAAATGCGATGGCTAAAACAACCAATCCAATTATGGCAAAAGGTAAAATAATCGAAACCATTTTTTCACCTTCTACATGGCTCTGGTTACCATAAATATATAAGGCGATCAAAGGCCCGATCATCCATGCAAGTCCATTAAAAGACTGGGAGAAATTAATTCGTCGTTCTGCTGTTTCAGTGGGGCCCAATTTTGTAGTATATGGATTGGCAGCAGTTTCAAGCGTTGCAAGTCCTGCACCAATAATCAACAGGCAAATCAAGAATAAAATGAAGGATTGAAAACTGGCTGTGCCGGCAGCAATGAGCGCCCCGGCTGCGAAAAGAGAAAGGCCGAAAATAATTCCTTTTTTATAACCATATTTTTTTATAAATATGCCTGCAGGTATAGCCATTCCAAAATAAGCGCCATACAAAGAAAACTGAATAAAGCTTGATTGCCATTTTTCCAAATGCAGCATCATTTGAAAATTTTTATCCAGCGTATCCAGCATGCCATGTGCTATTCCCCACAAAAAAAATAAAGCGCTGATTGCTGCAAATGGTCCGAGATAATTAATGCCGTCTTTTACAAATAATGATGGTCTTTTATTTTTCATTTTACTGATACTTTTATTTATACAACGACCCGTAATTATTGCAGGCACGATAATCTGCACCTTCTAATTCAGAACCAAATGCATTCCATGCAGAAGGCCTGAAAATTCTTTCTTCTTCAATATTATGCATACAAACCGGAATGCGCAACATGGAAGCCAACGTAATTAATTTATCGCCGATGTGGCCGTAACTAATCGCACCATGATTTGAGCCCCAATGCAACATCACATTATACACATCGGTGAACGCACCTTTGCCAGTTATGCGCGGCACAAACCATGTTGTTGGCCATGTAATATCTGTGCGTTTATCTAAAGTGTCGTGAACGTTTTGCGGAAGATCAATTGTTTCGCCTTCTGCAATTTGCAATACGGGGCCAACACCTCTAACCAAATTAATACGGCACATGGTTACCGGCATGCCACCTTTTGTTACAAATTTTGATGAATAACCGCCGCCTCTGAAATAACCTTTATTACCCGGATACCATGTTGTTGCTTTTAAACATGCATCTGCCTCGCTTTCTTCAATTTCCCAGAAAGATTTCATTGCAGGTTTACCATCTTTCTGTTGTTGTCCTGTTCCATCTAATGTTGCAGAACCAGAATTTATAAGATGAATGAAACCGTTTGCTGCAGCGGCTTCCGGCTTCCAGCCAGTAACTCTTTCAACAGCGTCAGGACTCCAGTATGTTCTTACATCAGCAAATATTTGTGCCGTGTTTGTAAGCAAATAATTAAACAGCATGCTTACACCATTATAGCAATCATTTTCTGTTGCAACTATGTATGGCGCACGAATACCATTCCAGTCAAATGATGAATTTAAAATCGCTTCTGAAAAATCACCGTTAGGTAAAAAATCCGTCCATTGTCTTTGACCTTGAAAGCCTGATACAATTGCATTATGACCTAATGATTCCTCACCAAAACCTTTATCTTTTAAATGCGGATTACCTTGCATCAAATCACGCATAATCAACGTCATCTTTACAACAAATTCCCAATCTTTATCTTTTTGTTCTCTTGGTGATTGTTTATTTAATTCATTCGCAACATCATCGCCTTCCTTACAATTTTGTTTTACCCAGGCCAACGCTTTTTCAAATTCTGATTCATCATAAATCTTTTTTTCAATACGGCGCAATACTTCGGTTGAATCAACATATTCATTGCGCATACCAAGATATTCTCTAAAGAAATCAGGCACTACAATTGAACCTGCGATTCCCATGCAAACAGAACCAATTGCGAGATAAGATTTACCGCGCATGATAGCAACAGCCAAACCTGCCTGCGCGAAATTTAATAATCGTTCTTTTACATCATCAGGAATATTTTCATCACCTAAATCCTGTACATCTCTTCCATAAATTCCAAACGAAGGCAAACCAAATTGATTATGCGCCGCAAGTGTGGCGGCGAGATAAACAGCACCAGGCCTTTCTGTTCCGTTAAAACCCCATATTGCTTTTGGCAAATAAGGATTCATATCCATTGTTTCACTTCCATAGCACCAGCAAGGTGTAACAGACAATGACACACCAACATTATTATTTTCAAATTTCTTTGCACATTGCGATGCTTCATACACACCACCAATACAGGTATCTGCAATTACACACTCAACCGGCGAACCATCAGGATAACGTAATTTACTTGTATAAAACGCAGCAACATTCTGCGCCATCTTCATTGTTGTTTCTTCTAACGATTCACGAATGCCGCCTAATCGTCCGTCTATTATGGGGCGAATGCCAATCTTTGGATAATCTGTTTCTTTACTCATATTTTTTCAGTTATAAATTATGAGTTATTAATTATGAATGACGATACTACTTATAACTTATCACTCATAACTTGTAACTATTTGAATGCTGTTTGTACTTCGTTTAATGTAACGCCTAATAATTTTTGACTGATTGCATCTAATGCTTTTTCATCGCCTGTAAAATGATACACAGATTGCTTATGAACGATTGATTGATTTGGTTTTAAGAATGCAGCAGGAGAGACGCTTTCAATTTCATAGAAAGGACCCATTTGCGAACCATCAGCTAACGGACCATCGTTATATGCATTTACCGCATCACCAGAAAATGTTGGCTTTGTCGTATTCCATTCCTGGTTTAAATATTTTGCTGATGCATCTGGTTCAAACATCGCAATCGTTAATACTTTATTCTGCGGATCATAACTGCCTAAAACAGGCTTTGCAAATTTTGGTTTGATGCCAAGTTTACCACGACTTTTTCCATCAGCTTTAAACAATAATTTATTATCATCATGCTTTAATCTATCTGGCGGAATCTGTCCAAAATAATTTGTAGTAGCAACGTCTTCAAACTTTGCACCATTTGCATTTTTATATGGAACGACAATAACAGTTGCAGGTGTGTTTTTCATCATATCTAATATCCAGATGCAAGGCATTCCTGTTGCTTCTGTCCATTCATCTTTACCAATGTTAGTTAACGTATTTGTTGTTTGATAGCCTACAACTTTTACGCTTGTATCTAATGCTAAACCGGTATTCTTATTTATATCATCGTTGCTTAAAATATCAATGGCTCTTGTTACAGATAATTGCAGTGGTGTGTTATGATAATTGGTTAACTGCATATCTTTTTGCATGGTAACAGAATTGTTTGTTTTTGCTGTTACTTTCCATGATTCACTATCAAATGCTGCAGGCGTTTTCCAATGATCGAAAACCATTGAATCGCCGGGATTAAAGAATAAAGAAAACCGGCCGCCTTCAGGGCCAAGCCATAAACGATTTTCACCTCCAAAAGCGTTCATGTGTGCGTCCGCGGGGCCGGTAAATGCTTTGTAATTCACCCAACCAAAACTAAAACCATCATTACCATTTGCGGTTGATGTAAACACCTTAGCCTGGTATTTTGGCGAGATGATAATTTGCGCATTATCATTATTGGATTTTAAAACGATGACACTATCATGTTGTTGTAAAAAATTCAGATCATAACCAAAAGTTCCTTTTTGATAAGTTGATGAATCTGTATTTTCAGTTACCTGGTTTTCTTTTGTTGAATTATTGCATGATGAAATTGCCATAATAATAAATGGGGTTATGATTAAGGTTTTTATTGCTGTTACTAAAGCATCAAAGGATAACAATTTTGTTTTAATGTGCATCTTTAATCGTTTAAGCATTAAGTAAAAATTTTTAAAATTAACTCCCACAACTTTCGCGAACAATAAGCCTGGCTTCAACAATAACATCGGTATTTTTTTTGCTTTTTTTATTCAACCTGTTTATAACAAGTTTTATTGCTTCTTTGCCAATATCGGTTAACGATTGGCTAACATAACTTACAGGTGAATAGAAAAAATCAAATGCATCGCTTTCATCAAAAGAAATAATTGCTAACTCTTCAGGCACTTTAATTTTAAGTTTATTGATTTCTTTTAAACCAACTACCGCCAGTGAGTTGGTTGCAAAAAACAAAGCATCAATTTGTAAAGGTTTCAGCAATGTCTTTAGCTTAGTTGCAATATCTTTTTCAATATGCTGATAGTTTGCCTGTATCAGCCAATCTTTTTTAAACCTGATATTTTTTTCTTTCAGCGCGTCCTTATATCCACGTATCCTTTCCTGCATGTGCGATTGCGTTGTATCATACGCAACCATACCAATTTTTTTACGGTTATTTCTTATTAATTGTTTCACCGCTTTGTTTGATGCATTGCAATTATTTATGTGCACACTATCCGCATTAAGCCCGGGAAAATAGCGGTCAATTAAAATAACAGGTATGCCTCTTTGTATAATATTTTCTATTTGATCTTCTGTGCCTGCCGCTGGTGCAATAATAAATGCATCTACGAGCCTTGTTGAAAACACTTCAATAAGATCGAGTTGCTTATCAGCATTTTCATCGCTGCTGCCAAAGATCACTACGTATCCATGCTTCTTCGCTTCGTCTTCTATTATTCTTGCTATGCTGGAAAAAAATGGGTTAGAAATATCAGCCACTATTAAACCAATGGTTTTTGTTTTACCCATCTTAAGGCTTTTGGCAATAAGGTTTGGCTGATAGTTTAGCTCAATAGCAGCCTTACGTATTTTTTTCACCATGTCTGCGCCAACTCTTGCTTCTTTTTCTTTGCCGTTTAGCACGTAAGAAACAAGAGCTACCGATACACCAACATGTTGTGCTACATCTTTAAGCGCCATCTTTTTTATCAATGTTTAATATTAAATGCTAATGCTCACAATATAATAAATGTGCAATAAGTATTACAACTGAGCTGCAATTTCTGCGGGTTTTAAATTCCATGAAATTATTTTCTTCAACTTTCCATCTTTACCAAATTCTGCTACAAACGGAAAATGCTGAATGTTATAATATTTCTGAACAACAAACGTATAACCTTCAGACCCGATTTTTATATTTTGATGATTGGATAATTTATATGCATCATCAAACGCTTTTACTTCTTTTATATCTTCATACGAGATCATTACAATTTGCCTATCCTGCAACTTGTTTATTCGTTTCAACATAGCTTCAGTGAATGTTTTGCAATGATCACATGTTGGCGAAAAGTAAATTAATATAACAGGCTCATTTTGTTTAAGCTGATTGTAAGTATATCCTTCGCCATTAACTAATCGTATTTTGAACGGTGCCAAACCTTTATTAGTGCTTTGCGCAAAAACATGCGTGCATGAAAACAAAGCAATAAAAATTATGATACAGTTTTTTATCACACTTTAAATTTTAAGATAAGCTTCATCATAATTCAATTTATACAAGATTAGTAAAAGCAAAGGATCATACGCTTTTTTTAATTTACTTCTAAATGATCTTTGTCAGGCAATGGTGGAAATGGATTGTGTGGTTCTGTTTGATACCAGAAAACAGTTGTCGCAATATCATCCTGCAATGGAAGATAGCGGCCACCATCCCGCCAGCCCAAAGCTTGTATTGTTACTTTTAAATTTTTATCAAAACGAATAGGATCTTTTATATGCCAGCGGTACAAACCAAAACGTTGTGCAATTTGATAATGTCCATCACCTCTTACAACCTGGTGCAAACCTGTGTATGGTGTTGAAAATTCAGTATAATTTGTTTCTTCAATACCTGCATCATTTTTTTTGCGTGTATCAAAATCATAAGCGCCGCAAAAATAATCTTCAGTTCCTGTACCATTAATGGTTGGATAATCTGTATCACCATCTATAAAGAATTTGATTTCTCCTTCACCCCACCATCCGTTGTTGCGGGCACCATAAGCCATATAAGTGCCAACATACTGACCTTTACCCTGGATGCTATCAACCAATACATAATCCTGTTTGTAAGGCAAAGGATTTGTGCGATGAAATTGTGCATGAAAATAACCGGCATCTTTTGGAACATCCGTTAATGTATAATCAACCTGGTAATATAAAACCATGTCTTCATTGTTTATATTTTCCATCGTAATCCTGCATTTTTTTCTGAAAGGCATTGGCCAATAACAATTAAAACCGCTGCCCGGGTTTGCGCAAATAGCCAATGAATTTAATTGCGCAAATTTACCCCAGCCCTGACCGAAAAAATCTCCAACAGGTACTTCAACAGAAGGTGTTGCTTCATCATCCCAATAAAAGCGAAGTATGGAAAAACGCCAGTTACCTGTTGGTGTCATCCATATATGTTGTATGGCGCCGGAGCCATCAATTTCTGCAACTGTAAACGTTGTGTGCGCTTTTATAACTACGCTCGGGCTCACCTTCCATCCTTTACCCAATTCTCTTGAAGCATTTGCGCCTGTGCCTGTTGTTGCCATACCACCTTTGCCTTTTTCGCCATTGAAATTTTCAGGGCTAATAGATCTTGACTTAGCATCAGACATCATGTAAATATTACTCATGTCTGTATTAATTCCATTGAATGTTTGAGCAAAACCGCCAACAGAAATACAGCTTACTAACGCGATCAATAACTTTTTTTTCATGTGTTATTTTTTTTGGTTGTTACTACATAGAAGTTTGCAATAAATTTTATTTCACTTTTGATATAAGATTTAATTTTTTGTATGATTATACATTTTTTATACTGAAGATTTTTTAAGATGTAACGCTGCTATCAACCGCTTTTCTTTTGTCTCAAAAAAATCACTTACTTCAAATTAGCCAATTGCGGTACTATTTCTGACGGCGTTTTTCTGCTCAATCCAAAATAAAATTTTTGTCCTGAAAAATATTTTTCCCTCATTTCAAAATTCTCAAATGCCACGCCACCGGGAATATTTATGTAATCGTTTTTGTTGTTGCTTCCTCCGCTCCAATATTTAGCTCTTCCATTTACACGTACATGTAACGACGTATCAGCCTGTTTTTTTTCTTGTCTCCAATATTGAGTAAACTTACAAAAAGGCCGGTATCGCCAACTCCATTTTGTATAATATTCAGGTTGCTGCGGCCATGATGAAAGTGACGAAAAGTTTTCATCGCTTTCAGCTAAAACAATATAATCATCATTGCTGTCTCTCAATAATTCATTTGCAGAATATTCATCTTTTTCTATAAAATCAATACCATCAAATCCGCTGTATAAATTTCCTGCATTTACAATTTTATTTTTTAAGTATAATAATCTCAACCTTGAATAATT